>NZ_JBFBBQ010000022.1:0-114320 GCF_040682775.1 Amycolatopsis sp. NPDC051106
GTCCGACGCACCGAAGGCCGCCTTGGGTGCGTCAGACGCAACCAAGGCCACATTGGGGCGCTTGAGACTGGGGCTAAGCCGCCTGGTTGTGGCCCCGCCAGACCGTGCCGTGCGGACGTCGCAGCGTCGCGCGGGTGAGCTCCACGATCCGGCCCGGCTCCGCCGTCGCCACGCGGTGGCGGGCCAGCCACACCGTGTCCCGGCCGAACGACCACACCAGTGACCCCAGCGCCGCCACCACGAAACCGAACGAGACCACTCCGGGCAGCAGCCCGGAAACCGCGACCACCAGCACCACGCCCTGCACCGCGGCCACCGTCTTCCGGGCCATGCTCGGGTACAGCGGCGCCGTCAGCCACGGCAACGCCCACGAAGCGGCCACGAACGCGTACCGCATCAGGCCGATCGCCAGCACCCACAGCCCGAGCGTGCGGGACACCTGGATGCACAGCAGCAGGATCAGGAACGCGTCGACCTCCATGTCGAACCGGGCGCCGAACTCCGACGCCGTGCCCGTGCGGCGGGCGACCTGGCCGTCGAAACCGTCCATCGCCAGCGCGACCGCGACCAGCCCGACCAGCAGCCAGAGCGGGTGACCGCCGTCGGCGATCAGCTCGGCCGCGCCGCCCACCAGGACCGCGCGGGCGAACGTGATCCAGTCCGCCGGGCCGAACTTCCCGCGGCCGCTCTGCCGCAGGCCCCAGCCCGTCAGCAGCACCAGCGCGAGGCCGTACACGGCCCCGGTCGCCCAGGCGACCGGGGATAGGGAACCGGCTCCGGCGGCGAGCGCCCACACCGGGACCGCAGAGCGTAGGAGAAGTCCGTTCTTGATCATCTTTAACTCCGCGAATCGGCACGGGTGCTCATAAGGTGGCGGCGACACCAGCCTCCGGTCGCCTGCAGAGGAGAACACGTGGAACAGGCTTTCTGGGTTCAAAGCCCCGGCGAAGGTGCCCTCCGTTCCGTGACCTTGCGTGAGCCGGGCGACGGCGAAGTCCTCGTCCGCACGCTCTGCTCCGGCGTCTCCCGCGGCACCGAAACCCTCGTCTTCCGCGGCGGTGTCCCGGCGAACCAGCACGACGTCATGCGCGCGCCGTTCCAGGAGGGCGAGTTCCCTGGGCCGGTGAAGTACGGCTACCTCAACGTCGGCGTCGTCGAACAGGGCCCGGCCGAGCTGAAGGGGCGGACCGTCTTCTGCCTCTACCCGCACCAGACCGCGTACGTCGTCCCCGCGAGCGCCGTGACGCCGGTGCCGGACGCCGTCCCGCCCGGCCGCGCGATCCTCGCCGGCACCGTCGAGACCGCGGTCAACGCCGTCTGGGACGCGAAGCCGAAGCTCGGCGACCGGATCGCGGTGATCGGCGCCGGCATGGTCGGCTGCAGTGTCGCGAAACTGCTCCAGGGCTTCCCGGCCACCCGCGTGCAGCTGATCGACGTCGACCCGGCACGCGCGGAGATCGCCGAAACCCTCGGGGTCGAGTTCTCGACGCCGGAAGCCGCGAAAGCCGACTGCGACCTCGTCGTGCACGCGAGCGCGTCCGAAGCCGGACTCGCCAAAGCACTGGAGCTGCTCGCGCCGGAAGGCGAGGTCGTCGAACTGTCCTGGTACGGCGACCGCCGGGTGAGCGTGCCGCTCGGCGAGAACTTCCATTCGCACCGGTTGACGATCCGCAGCAGCCAGGTCGGGACGGTCGCGCGGCCCGACCGCGACTACGCCCAGCGGCTCGGCCTCGCCCTCGAACTGCTGGCCGATCCGGCGTTCGAAGCGCTGGTCAGCGGCGAGTGCATGTTTGAAGATCTTCCATCCGTGTTACCCCGGCTCGCCGCGAATGAACTTTCCGCCCTCTGCCTCCGTGTCATGTATCAGCCGCAGTGACCACGTCCACCCGAACGCATCGGAGGTCTTGGTGTTCAGCATCACCGTCCGTGACCACGTGATGGTCGCCCACAGCTTCCGCGGAGAAGTCTTCGGACCCGCGCAACGCCTGCACGGCGCGACCTTCGTGGTGGATGCCACCTTCCGCCGCACCGACCTCGACGAGGACAACATCGTCGTCGACATCGGCAAGGCCACGGAAGAGCTCGGGGCGGTGCTGAGCGACCTGAACTACCGCAACCTCGACGACGAGCCGGTGTTCAAGGGCATCAACACGTCGACCGAGTACCTCGCGAAGGTCATCGCCGACCGCCTCGCCGACGCCGTCCACGCCGGACGCCTCGGCGAAGGCGCCCGCGGCCTCGAAGGCATCGCCGTCTCGCTGAAGGAATCGCACGTCGCCTGGGCGAGTTACGAGCGTGCCCTGTGAACTCTCTCTACGTGGTCCTCCCCGGGGACGTCGACGACGCGTCGGTCCCGAGTGGCGGCAACACCTACGACCGCCGGGTGTGCGACCGCCTCACCGAGGCCGGCCTCGACGTCCACGAGATCGCCGTCTCCGGCAGCTGGCCGCGCCCGGACACCGAGGCTCGCGCGGTCCTCGGCCACCTGCTCTCCGCGCTGCCCACCGGGTCCGCGGTCCTGCTCGACGGCCTGGTCGCGTGCGGTGTGCCCGAAGTGATCGTCCCGCAGGCACGCCGGCTGTCGCTTTCGGTGCTGGTGCACCTGCCGCTGGCCGACGAGACCGGCCTGCCGCCCGCGCTGGCCGCCGAGCTCGACGCGCTCGAGCGCGACACGCTGCGGGCCGCCAGCTCCGTCATCGCGACCAGCGAGTGGGCCGCGCGCCGGCTGGTGAGCCACCACGGTCTCGCCCCGCACCGCGTGCACGCCGTGCCGCCCGGCGTCGACCCGGCGCCGCCGGCCATCGGCACCGACGGCATGTCGCGCCTGGTCTGCGTGGCCAACGTGACCCCGCGCAAGGGCCAGGGCGTGCTCGCCCAGGCCCTGGAAACCGTCGCCGACCTGCGCTGGACGTGCGAGTGCGTCGGCGGGATCCGGCGCGAGACGAAGTACGTCGAACGGCTGCGCGAGCACCGGCTCGGCGACCGCTTCACCCTCACCGGTCCCCGCACCGGCACCGCGCTGGCCGCCACCTACCACTCCGCCGACCTGCTCGTCCTGCCCTCGCGCGGCGAGACGTTCGGCATGGTCGTCACCGAAGCCCTCGCCCGCGGCGTGCCCGTGCTGACCACCGACGTCGACGCGCTGCCCGACACCGTCGGCGTCGCGCCGGACGGCTCGGTGCCGGGCATGCTCGTGCCCGGCGACGACGTCGAAGCGCTCGGCGCCGCCCTGCGCCGCTGGCTCACCGAGCCCGAGCTGCGGGCCCGGCTGCGTGCCTCGGCGAAGCTGCGCCGCGAGACCCTGACCAGCTGGGACGACACCGCCCGCCGGATCGCCGACGTCCTGCAGCGGCAGGAGGCGGCGGCATGACCGCGTTCGCACCGGACTGGCTCTACCTGCGGGAACCCGCCGACGCCGCGGCCCGCGCCACCGAACTCGTCGACACGCTGCGCGAGCACCTGCCGGCCGGCGACCTGGTCATCCGCGACCTCGGCTGCGGCACCGGCTCGCTCGGCCGCTGGCTGGCCGCGCGCCTGCCCGGCACCCAGCACTGGATCCTGCACGACGAGGACGCGGAGCTGCTCACCCGCGCCCGCACCTCCCTGCCGGCCACCGCGCTGGACGGCAGCCCCGTCGACGTCGTCACCGAGCAGCGCGACGTCACCGCGCTGCGCGCCGCCGACCTCGCCGGGACGTCGCTGGTCACCGCGTCCGCGCTGCTCGACCTGCTGACCGAAGCCGAGGTCACGGCGCTGGCCAGGGCGATCGTCGAAGCGGGCTGCGCGGCGCTGCTGATGCTCTCGGTCACCGGCCGGGTGGAACTGTCGCCCGCCGACCCGCTCGACGCCGCTCTCTCCTCCTCGTTCAACGCCCACCAGCGCCGGCTCACCGGGGGCCGGCGGCTGCTCGGCCCCACCGCGATGGACGTCGCCGCGACCGCGTTCGGCAGGCTCGGCGCCAGGGTCGTGCGCGCCGAGAGCGCCTGGCGGCTCGGACCCGAGCAGGCCGAACTGCAGCGGCAGTGGCTCGAGGGGTGGGTCGGCGCCGCCGTCGAGCAGCTGTGGGAGCTGCGCCCGGCCGCCGAGGTCTACCTCCAGCGGCGGCTCGAAATGGCCGACGCCGGCGAGCTGCACGCGGTGATCCACCACGGTGACCTGCTGGTCCTGCCGCCGAGCCCGGAGGTGGCGGCGTGAAGCGCGCGCTGGCCTGGCTGCGGATCCTCGGCGCGTTGGCCATCCTCGGTGTCCTCGTCTGGCAGCTCGGCAGCGACGCCTTCCTCGACGGCCTCGGCCGGATCAGCGCGCCCGGCGTGCTCGCCGCCCTGGTCATCGGCTTCGCGACGACGCTGTTCAGCGCGGGGCGCTGGCAGATCGTCGCCACCCGGCTCGGCCTGCGGCTTTCGCTGCGCGGCGCGGTCGGCGACTACTACCGCGCGCTGTTCCTCAACGGCGTGCTGCCCGCGGGCGTCCTCGGGGACGTCCACCGCGCGGTGCAGCACGGCCGCGACTCGGGCGACGTGCCGCGCGGCGTGCGCGCCGTCGTCCTCGAGCGCACCGCCGGCCAGTTCGTCCTGATCGCGTCCGCGGTCACCGTCGTGCTCGTGTCGCCGGACGTCGTGCCCGGCGCGTTCCGCGAGGTCGTGACGATCACCGGCGTGGTCGTCGTGCTGGCCGCCGTCGGCGCGCTCGTGGCCGGCCGCCTGTTCGGCGGGCGGTGGATCCACAGCGAGTCGAAGTGGCGTCGCGGTTTCGCCGTCACCCTCGCCGACCTGCGGCTGGGCCTGTTCACCCGCGAGACCTGGCTCGGCGTGAGCTTCCTGTCGGTCGCGACGCTGGCCGGGCACCTGGCGCTGTTCGTCGTCGCCGCCCGCGTCGCCGGGGTCGGCGCGCCGGTCGGGCAGCTCGTGCCGCTGATGATCCTCGCGCTGCTCGCGATGGGTCTCCCGCTCAACGTCGGTGGCTTCGGCCCGCGCGAGGGCGTCTGCGCCCTGCTCTTCGGCGCGGCCGGGCTCGGCGCCGCCCAAGGCGTCACCGTCGCCGTCGTCTACGGGGTGCTCACGCTGGTCGCGAGCCTGCCCGGCGCCGGCGTCCTGCTCGTCCGGAGCGTCGCCGGGTTCCGCGTGACCCGCGCTCCGCACACCGGTGTCGTGTCCGCTCCGCGCATGGCGGCCGGCACCGGGATCGAATCGGAAGTGGGGTTGAAGTCATGACCGCAAGCGAAGTCGTCGGAGACCTGCCGCATCGTGCCGTCGTCGAGCGGGTGGTCGACACCCGGCTGCCGACCCGGCACGGGACGTTCCGCGCGGTCGGCTACCTCGATCGCACCGGCACCGAGCAGGTCGCGCTGGTCCACGGCGACGTCGCCCCGCTCGGCGCCCTGGTCCGCGTGCACAGCGAATGCCTGACCGGCGACGTCTTCGGCTCGACGCACTGCGAATGCGGCGACCAGCTGGCGGTGGCGCTGGACCGGATCGTCGAGGAGGGCTCGGGCGTGCTCGTCTACGTCCAGGGCCACGAGGGTCGCGGGATCGGCCTGCTCGCGAAGCTCGAGGCGATGCGGCTGCAGCAGGACGAGGGCCTCGACACGGTCGACGCGAACCTGGCGCAGGGCCTGCCGGTCGACGCCCGCGACTACCACGCGGCGGCGGGCATCCTGACCGACCTCGGCGTCCGCTCGGTACGCCTGCTGTCGAACAACCCGGCGAAGGTCGAACAGCTCACGCGCTACGGAATCCGGATCAGCGAGCGGGTTCCGCTGCTGGTTCCGCCGAACCCGGAGAGCCTGCAGTACCTCCGCACGAAGGCCGAGCGGATGGACCACCTGCTCCCGCACCTGGGCCAGGCGTTCTCAGGCGCCTAAAGCCTCGAGAACGCCGGCGAAGCGCTGGACCAGCGTGTCCAGCAGGACGTGCCCCTTCGCCGCGCTCGCCAGCGAAGGACGGCCGACCACCCCCGACTCCGTGTAGGCCCGCAGGCCCAGCGTCAGCAGGTGCTCCCGGTCGGTGACGTGGTCGGCCGTCTCGTGGCCGGGTCGGACGAGGTGCGGGTGCGCGTGCAGCAGGATCGACGTCTCCAGTTCGCCGGCGTGCATGTCGTCGTCCAGCGACGTGCGCAGGCCGGCCGCCGTGTGCGCCGCCTGCCAGTCCGCGACACCGGGGAACAGCGCCATCGCGCCGGCGGCCTCCTGGACCACATTGGACAGTACGTAGTTGCCGCCGTGCCCGTTGACCAGCACCAGCCGCCCGACGCCGGACGCCTCGAGCGACGCGGCGACGTCGGTGACGACGGCGTGCAGCGTGCGGGCGGAGATGCTCACCGTGCCGGCCCACGCCGCGTGCTCGTGGGAGCACGAGATCGTGATCGGCGGCAGGTGGAGGACGGGATACGCCTCCGCGACCGCCTTCGCGAGGGTGGCCGCGATGACCGTGTCGGTCGCCAGGGGAAGGTGCGCGCCGTGCTGCTCGAAGCTGCCGACCGGCAGCACCGCGACCCCCGCGCCCCGCCGCTGCTCGTCGGCCGTCGTCGATAGCGGGAACAGGTCGGTCATGAGCACGTCCCTTCACTAAGTTGGAGTCATGAGCGAGCATGCCGCACTACTGGACGTCGCGCGCGAAGCCGTGGCGAAGGCGACGGAGATCGTCCGGTCGCGCCCGGCTTTTTCCGTTTCCGCGAAAGGTGATCGCGACCTGGTGACCGACGTCGACATGGCGGTCGAGGACGCGCTGCGGGAGTTCCTCACCGCCGAGACGCCGGAGATCGGGGTCCTCGGCGAGGAGCGTGGCCGCAGCGGCGACGGCGGTGGCCGCTGGTGGGCGCTCGACCCGATCGACGGCACCGCCAACTTCGCCCGCGGGATTCCGCTCTGCGGGATTTCCCTGGCGCTGGTGGACGGCGAGCACAGCACGGTCGCGGCGATCGCCCTGCCGTACCTAGGCGTCACGTACACCGCCGCGCGCGGCGAAGGTGCTTTCGCGAACGGGGAGCGCGTCGGCGCGTCCGCCGCGACGGAGATGGCGGACGCGATGATCGCCGTCGGCGACTTCGCGATCGGCCGGTTGGCGGAAGAGAAGAACGCCGCGCGCCTGCGGCTGCTGTCGGACCTCGGCGCGCGGGCGCAGAAGATCCGGATGCTCGGCACCGCGGCGATCGACCTCGCCTGGGTGGCGGACGGAAAGCTCGACGCCGCACTGATCCTGTCCAACAACCCGTGGGACACCATGGCCGGCGTACTGCTCGTGCGCGAGGCCGGCGGCGCCGTCGTGGACCGCGACGGCAGCGAGCACACGGTCGGTTCGTCGTCGACGATCGCCGTCGGTGCCGGGCTGCGCAAGGAGATCGTGGACGCACTTGATCGGGCCTACGGGGTTGTTCGTTAGGATTTGCGGGTACACGGTGGGCAGCGCCACAGCGCTCGATTGCGCTGTCCGTCCAAGGTTTTCGGTTACGTTGGTACCGGCCGGCGGATGATCCTGGCATGCTGGCCGGATCTCGTCGGGACACTTTGTCAAGAATGGTGGATGCTCGTGGAAAGTCGCCGGATCCGCGATCGGTACCGGCTGCTCGAGCCGATCGGCGGCGGCGCGATGGGCACGGTGTGGCGGGCCCAGGACGAAATGCTCGGCCGCACCGTGGCGATCAAGGAACTCCTGCTGCCGCACGACCACGACGAGCACCGCACCGAAGAGGCGAAGAACCGCGCGATGCGCGAGGCGCGGATCGCCGCCCGGTTGCAGCATTCCCACGCGATCACGGTGTTCGCCGTCCTCGAGGAGGAGGACCGGCCGTGGTTGATCATGGAGTACCTGGCGTCGAAGAGTTTCGCCGTCCTGATCCAGGACGAGCCCGTCTCCGTCGACGACGCCATCCGCATCGGCGCGCAGATCAGTTCGGCGCTGGCCGGCGCGCACCGCGCCGGGATCGTGCACCGCGACGTGAAGCCGGCCAACATCCTGGTCTCCGACGACGGCACGGCGAAGATCACCGACTTCGGCATCTCCCGCGCGATCGGTGACGTCAAGCTGACGGCCACCGGCGAGATCGCCGGTACGCCCGCGTACCTCGCGCCCGAGGTGGCCCGCGGCGAGGACGCCGACTTCGCCGCCGACGTCTTCTCCCTCGGCGCCACGCTGTACGCGGCCGTCGAGGGGCAGCCGCCGTACGGCACGGCGGACAACCCGATCGCCTTGCTCTACAAGGCGTCCAGCGGGGAGATCGAGCCGCCGGCCAAGGCGGAGCGGCTGACCCCGCTGCTGGAGCGGATGCTCGCCACCGACCCGGCCGCGCGGCCGTCGATGGACGAGGTCGAGCAGGAGCTGCGCGCCCTGCTGACCGACGCGGAGCCGGGCGAGTCGGTGCTCGCGGCGACGATCCCGGAGGCCGAGGTGGCTGCCGCGGCGGCCGTGCCGACCGTCCCGGACACCGTCGCCGTACCGCCGCCGCCGCCGTCGTCGCCCGGCGCGGTCGCCGCCGTGTCGCCGGGCGCGCGCAAGGGCATGATCGCCGTCGGGGCGGGCGCGGCGCTGCTGTGCGTCGCGGTCGTCGTCGCGATCCTGCTGGTCGTGCGCCAGAAGCCGCCGACGGACACCGCCGCGCCACCGGCCACGTCCCAGCCGCCGGCTTCGGTTTCCGTGACACCGTCGCCGTCGGCGTCACCTTCGCCGACGCCCAGTTCGCCGCCGGCGACCACGCCGCCGCCCACTTCGACGCCGGTGTCGCCGGTGTCCGCGACCAAGACGGCCGCCCAAGCTCTGTCCGACTACTACGCGCTGCTGCCGGGCAACCCGGCGGAGGCGTGGAAGCTGCTCACCGATCACTTCAAGTCGTCACGCGGCCAGACGTACGAGACGTACACCCGCTTTTGGGGGAGGTACAAGTCGGTGCAGGCGACCAGCGTCAAGGAGGTCGGTCCCAGCAAGGTGACCGCGCACGTCACCTACGACGGCGGGAACGCCGAGAACGACACCTTCACGATGGTCCAGGAAAACGGCGTCTGGAAGATTGACTCGCAGGGCTGAACCGACTCGCCACCGGCCGCGTGTGACAGATGAGCCGTCATCGTCGTCGACCGCGCTGGAGGTTGCCGTGTCCCGTCCCGCCGCTCTGCTCCGGCCTTCGCGATGAGGCCCGCCGACCCGATGGTGTTCATCCTCCCGGCCGCGCCGCCGGGGAGTGACACGTACGACAAGCGCATGTGCCAGAACCTGCCCGCCGTCGGGCAGCCGGTGCTGGAGCTGCCGCTCGCCGGCGACTGGCCGGAGCCGGACGCGACGTCCCGGCGTCGCCTGGCCAGATCCCTGGCCGCGCTGCCGGACCGGACGGTGGTGCTGCTCGACGGCGCGATCGCCTCGGGCGTGCCCGAGATCGTCGTCCCGCACGCGCGGCGGCTGCGGCTGGCCGTGCTGGTGCACCAGGCCCTGGCCGACGAGCCGGGCCTCGACCCGGCGCACGCGGCGGAGCTGGACGCGTGCGAGCGCGAGACGCTGCGGATGGCCGGGATGGTCGTCGCGACCAGCCCGTGGCTCGCCCGCCTGCTGATCGACCGCCACGACCTCGACCCGGGCCGCGTGTACGTGGCCAAGCCGGGCACCGACGCAGCTCCGCTCGCGGCGGGCGCCGACGGCGTCTCCCGGCTGCTGTGCGTCGGCGACGTGACCCGCCGCAACGGCCAGGACGTGCTGGTCCAGGCCCTCGGCGAGGTCGACCACCTGGCGCTGTCCTGCGTCATGGCCGGCTCGCTGGAAGTGGACCGGGGGTACGTCGACGAGCTGGGGTGGTCCATCGAGCGCCTCGGCCTGGGCGGCCGCATCACGCTGACGGGCGACGCGGTCGACCTGGGCGCCGCCTACAACGCGGCCGACTTGCTGGTCATCCCGGCCCGCGCGGCGACGTCCGGGATGTTCGTCGCCCAGGCGCTGGCCCGCGGAATCCCGGTGCTGGCCACCGAGGTCGGCGGGGTGTACGACGCCCTCGGCGTCGACGCGGACGGCGAGATGCCGGGCCTGCTGGTCGAGCCGAACGACCCGTTTTCCCTGGCGGACGCGTTGCACCGGTGGTACGCGGACCCGGAGCTGCGCCGGTCGTTGCGGACGGCGGCCCTGGGCCGGGGAAGTGCGCTGGAGGAGTGGGAGGTCGCGGCGCGGCGGCTCACGCAGGCGCTGTCGAGGCTGGCTTCCGAGCCGCGCATCGTCGCCTGACGCTTGCCGCGGAGGCGGTGGGTCCGAGAACCTGGCCGGATGTGGCCCCGACGTCGGACCTCGTCGCCGAACGAACTCGCCTCCGAGCGGGGATTCCTGGAGCTGGTGGGGCGGCGGCCCGACCTCCCGCTCTGAGATATTTCCTCGCTGGTCTTCACCGCGCTCTCCACGATCGTGCTCGGCATCCCCCGAGATTTTCGATCGCGTTGCCCCTGCTCGCGGCCGTCACGGTGCTGACCGGCTCGATGCCTTCTACGCCGAACAGCAGGAACTCCGGGCCGACGTGAGCCGCCGGTGGGTCGAGTGCGCGCCGCAGCCGGAAGTCCGGCCTTCGCCCTGACCGATTCCTTTCGCCGCCGCCGGCGGTCAGCAAGAGTGTGACTGTGGATTTCGAGCCGTACCGGCGTGAGCTGCTGGCCCACTGCTACCGCATGCTCGGCACGCCCGACGAGGCCGAGGACGTCGTCCAGGAGACCTACCTGCGCGCGTGGCGGGCCTACGACCGCTTCGAAGGCCGGGCCTCCGTCCGCTCCTGGCTCTACCGGATCGCGACGAACGCCTGCCTCACCGCGCTGGAGCAGCGGGGGCGGCGGCCGCTGCCGTCCGGGCTGGGCGCGCCCGCGGCCGATCCGGATGCCCCGCCCGTCCCGGCCGAACCCACCGATCTCTGGCCGCGGCCGATCCCGGACGCCTTGGTCACCTCCGACGCCGACGACCCGGCGGAGATCGCGGTGGCCCGCGACGGCGTCCGGCTGGCGTTGATCGCCGGGCTGCAGCTGCTCCCGCCACGCCAGCGCGCGGTGCTGATCCTGCGGGAGGTGCTGGCGTTCCCGGCGGCCGAGGTCGCGGAGATGCTCGGCACGAGCGTCGCGGCGGTGAAGAGCACCCTCCAGCGCGCCCGCGCCACCCTCCAGGACGCTCCGGAGGTCGGCTCCCTCACCGAGCCCGAGCAGCGCGAACTCCTCGACCGCTACATGAGCGCGTTCATGAACTCGGACCTGGCGGCGCTGGAGAGCGTCCTGCGCGACGACGCGGTGATCGAGCCGGTGCCGTCCCGGACGTGGTTCGCCGGAAAGCGGACTTGTGTCGCATTCCTGCGACACGTAATGGGCGAGCCGGGCGAGTGGCACATGACGCCGACCCGAGCGAACGGCCAGCCCGCGGCGGCGGCCTGGTACCGCGGCGAGCCGTTCGGCTTGGCGGTGCTGACCCTCGGCAAGGGCGGCATCGCCCGGATCACCGTCTTCGGCTTCCCTGACCTGGTGGAGCGGTTCGCCGGGGCGGACCCGGCGAACCGGACCATCACGCCAGGGTGAGCGCGTAAATCTCGACCCGCGGGTCGTTCGGCAGGCTCACCGACTGCAGTGTCTTGCCGGAATCCAACGCGGCTGCGACGCCGAACAGCCGGACCGACGGCCCGTCGACTCCGCTGCCCGCCTTGATGCGGTGCGGCATGTCGAGCACGACCGACGCCCCCGAGCCCGCCCAGTCCGCGAACGTCACGGCCAGGTCGGCGCTGGTCCCGTCGGTGTAGTGCGCGGTCAGCGTCGTCGACACCGGACCGTTGTGCGACGACCCGACCAGCTTCAACGCCGCGTGCTGACCCGCCGGAAGCAGCAGCGACTGGCCACGGGCCTCCACGAAGTTGGGCGAAGTCCCCGAAGCGTCCGGCGCCGCGTACGTGACGCCGTCCCAGGTCACCGGGCCCGCCGGCGGAAGCAGCGAAGCGTCGTAGCTCCAGCCGCCACCGTCGAAGTTGCCCTCGGTGGACGCCGGCACCGTCGCCGTGCCGTCGTGGTTGTAGTCGCGACTCAGGTCGACCGCGCACGAAGTGCCCGGAACGCAAGCCGAAGGTGTCCGCACCTCGACCGTCGCCGATCGGGAGACGCTGTTCGCGCCCAGCCCCGAGACCTTGACCTGCACCGGGTACGTCCCCACCGCGGCCCCGGCGGGCACCGTCACCGTGATCGGCACCGTCTTCTGCACCGGCAGCCGTCCCGACCAGATCAGGTCGATCGGCTGAACCTTGACCTTCCACCCGGACGGCGCCGTCGCCGACACGGTCACCGGCTGCAGCACCGGGTTCTGCGCGAGGACGTCGAGGTCGAGGTGCACCTGCTGGGCCGCGCCGGCCGGGATCACCACGGACGACTGCCGCAGCGACGCGTCGACGTGCCGCCGCAGGTCACCGGCGGCGTTGTTCACCGACGGCGGCTCGGCAGCGGCCGAAGTACCCCACGAAGAGGGCTTCGACCCCAGCTTGTGCGAAAGCGTCCCGCCGTGCGCGATGGCGGACCAGTCCAGGGACGTCTGCCGGACGTCCCGGCCGTTGAGCGACACGCTCTGGACGTACCGGTTGGTGTCGCTCGCACCCGGCGCGTTCACGGTCAGCGTGCCGCCCTGCGACCGGCCGTACTGTCCGATCCGGACGGTCGCCGACTCGAACTGCGGGCTCGACAGCGCGAGGAAGTTCGCGCCGCTCATCGTCGGGTACAGCCCGAGCGAGGAGAAGACGTACCACGCGGACATCGTGCCGAGGTCGTCGTTGCCCGTCATGCCGTCCGGGCCGGTGGTGAACAGCGTCATCGCCGCGCGGACGACGGTCGCGGTCTTCGACGGCGTCCCGACCCAGTTGTACATGTACGGCGCGAGCAGGTCGGGCTCGTTGTTCGGGTTGTACGTCGCCTTGCCGTAGTAGTCGTACGGGCTGGAGATCCAGTCGTTGCGCGCGGTGCCCGCCGGATCCTTCAGAAGGTTGTCGTAGGCGAAGAAGGAGTCGAGCCGCTTCTCGGTCGTCTTCTTGCCGCCCATCAGGGAGACGAGCCCGGCCGGGTCCTGCGGCACGAGCCACTGGTACTGGTAGGCGCCGCCCTCGTGGAACTGGTGGTCGGCGTCGACCGGGTTGTACGGCGTGAGGAACGTGCCCTCGGTCGTGCGCGGGCGGAACTGCTGGATCGAGGAGTCCCACAAATTGCGGTACCACTGCCCGCGGTCGGCGAACATCCGCGCGTCCGCGCCGTGGCCGAGCCCGCGGGCCATCAGCGCCAGCGCCGCGTCGGCCGCCGAATACTCCATGGTCGCGGACGCCGGGTGCTCGCAGTCGTTGTCGCCGCCCTTGGCCGCGCAGTCCTTGCCGAGCTCCAGGCCACTCGGGATGTAGCCGCGGTCGTTGTAGTAGTTGACGCCGGAGCGGCCGTTGTACGGCGAATCGGCGGGCGGCGTGCTCGTCGCGTTCTTCTTGAGCAGCCCGTACGCCTCTTCTTCGTGCCCGGCGAGCAGGCCCTTCGACCATGCTTCGACGAGGAACGGTGTCACGGGGTCGCCGGTCATGATGTTGGTTTCGCTCTCGGCCAGCGCCCACCGCGGGAGCCACCCGCCGTCCCGGCCGATGGCGACCACCGACAGCGCGACGTCCCGCGCGACCTGCGGTTCGAGCATTTCGAGGAGCTGGTTCTGCGGCCGGTAGGTGTCCCAGAGCGAGAAGTTCTGGTAGGGCGTGTAACCACTCGCCGTGTGCACCTTGCCGTCGAAGCCGGTGTACGCGCCGTCGGTGTCGCCGGCCAGGTTCGGGTGCAGCTGCGAGTGGTAGAGCGCGGTGTAGAACGCCGTCTGCCGCTCGGTGGTGCCGCCGCCGATCTTGATGGCGCCGAGCCGGTCGGCCCACTGCTGGTGCAGCGCCGCACGGGTGGCGTCGAAGTCGAAGTTCGACGTCTCCGCCGCCAGGTTCTTCCGCGCACCGTCGAGACCCGTGTACGACAGGCCGACCTTGAGGACGACGTCGTGGTCGGTGGTGGCGTCGAAGCTCGCCCAGGCGCCGTTGCCGCCGGTGCCCGCGGCGTCGCGGCTGCCGTCGGTGCGCGTCGAGCCGCGCCAGGTGCCGTAGGAGCTGAACGGCCGGTCGAAGGTGGCCGTGAAGTAGACGGTGTGCTCGTCGTGGCCGGCGCAGAACCCGCCGGCGCGGACGCGGCCTTCGAGGGTCCGGTCGCCGACGACGTGGATCTCGGAGTCCTTGACGGACTGGTTGGCCTGTCCGGTGTTGAACAGGACGTTCGCCTGCCCGGTCGAGGGGAAGGTGTAGCGCTGCCAGCCGGTGCGCGCGGTGGCCGTCAGCTCGGCGTTCACGCCGTACTTCTGGAGGCCGACGCGGTAGTAGCCGGGTTCGGCGTGCTCGTCGTCGTGGCTGTACGCGGACTTGTAAGCGTCTTTGTCAACGTTGTCGACGGCGCCGGTGGTCGGCATGATGGGCAGCTCGCCCATGACGCCGCAGCCGACGCCGGACAGGTGCGTCTGGCTGAAGCCGTAGATCGCGTTCTGCAGGTAGTCGTAGCCGCCCTGACCGCCGGTGTCCGGGCTGACCTGCACCATTCCGAAAGGCGCGCTCGCACCGGGGAACGTGTTGCCGAAGTTCTGCGTGCCGACGAACGGGTTGACGAGGCTCACCGGATCCACCGGGGCGGGCGCGGCCTGCGCCACGGCGGGCGCCAGGCCGACGACCACCACCCCCGCGGCCACCGCGGCGGCCAACCGTCTGCTCTGCGACCACATGGGCGCACCTCCAGGAGATGACAACGTTGTCAGAAGCGGACCTATGGTCAGGCCCTCGATCGGTGAGCAGCTTTCCACCTCGATGGGCGTTTGAGAAGACCTCAGCCGGCCGCTTCTCGCGGCAAAGGCGTCTAGTCCAGGAGCCGCTGTTCCTTGGCCACCGCAACGGCCCCGGAGCGCGTGTCCACCTCGAGCTTCCCGTAGATCCGGCTCAGGTGGGTCTTGACCGTCGCTTCGCTGATGAACAGCGCGCGGGCGATCTCCTTGTTGCCCAGCCCCTGGGCGAGCTGGCGGAGGATGTCGAGTTCGCGGCCGGTCAGCGTGGGCCGCGGGGCGCGCAGCTGGGCCATCATCCGGTCGGCGACCGGCGGGGACACCGCGGTGCGCCCGGCGGCGGCCGCGTCGATCGCCGCGTACAGCTCGGTGGCCGAGCCGGCTTTCAGGAGGTACCCGGTGGCGCCGGCGGCGATCGCGCGGCTGATGTCCGCGTCGGTGTCGTAGGTCGTCAGGACGAGGATCCGGGGTGCGCCGGGGCTGCTCCGGATCCGGCGCGTCGCTTCGATCCCGTCGATGCCGTCCCCGAGCTGGATGTCCATCAGGACGACGTCGGGCCGCACGGCCGCGGCGGTCGCGACGGCTTCCTCCCCGCCGGCCGCCTCGGCGACGACCTCGATGCCGTCCGCCGCCGCCAGCAGGGCCCGCAATCCGGCGCGGACCACGGCGTGGTCGTCGCACACGAGTAGGCGAATCGTCACGGAGCAGCCTCCAGCGGGATCGCGGCCGAAACGACCGTGCCCTGGCCGGGCGCGGACTCCACGGTCAGCCTGCCACCGAGCTGCCCGGCGCGGACCCGCATGGCCGGGAGCCCGTGGCCGCGTTCGCCGGGCTCGGGCTCGGTCACGAGGAACCCGCGCCCGTCGTCGGCGACGTCCAGCACGACCTGGTCGTCGAGGTAGGTGAGCGTGAGGACGACGTTGCCCGCGCCCGCGTGCTCACGCGCGTTGGCCAGCGCGCCCTGGGCGATCCGGACCACAGTGGACTGGACGCGCTCCGGCAGCGGGCGCTCGTCGCCGTCGATGCGGACCTCCACCGGCAGCCCGGCCCGGCCGGCCACGGCGCGCAACGCCTCCTCGAGGGTGGCGCCGGCGAGGTCGGCGGGCGCGAGGTCCTGGACGAGCCGGCGTGCCTCCGCCAGGTTGCCCGCGCCGACCCGCTGCGCGGCGCGCACGTGTTCGCGGGCCAGCTCGGGCCGGTCCCAGGCCTGGTCGGCGGCCTGCAGCAGCATCGCCTGGCTGGACAGGCCCTGCGCGAGCGCGTCGTGGAGCTCCCGGGACACCCGGTGCCGCTCGGCCAGCACGCCGGCTCGCCGCTCGGACTCGCGCAGCCGTGCGGCCTGCCGCCGCATGAAGGTGATGACGGCGGCGGTGACCGCGGCGATGGCGATCGGCACGATGGTGAGGTTCGGGTCGAAGCCGTCGGCCAGCCGGTTCTGCGAGACGACCACCAGTGCCGTGATCACGGCGACCAGGGCGAGGGCCTGCCCGGCCGGCAGCGTGCGCAGGCCGGTGACCAGCAGGGGGATGGCCGACCAGGCGAAGCTGGGGGCGAGCACCACCAGGACGATCCAGAGCGCCAGGACGACGGTCAGCCAGCGCAGGGTGCCCGGCCGGAAGGCCAGGCCCACGCCGTACGCGAGGACCAGCGCCGCGGTGAACACGATCACCCAGGGCTGGAGCGGGTTGCCGTCGTGGCGCGTCAGGAAGCGGACCGCCGAAGCGAGCACCAGCAGGACGAACGCCGAGTGCAGGACCGCGGCGAGCCACCGCGCGTCGGATTCGGCCGTCATGCCGTCCATGCTCGCTCCCTTCGGGTCCGGCACCAGCGTCAGCCCGGCGGAACGGCCGCGCATCAGCCGATCGGATGACCCGGTTGTCGGCCGGGACGACGACCGGATCACCCCCGGGCCGGGCTGAAGCTGGAGTCATCGAACCCGATCGACCCGAGGAGCAGACCATGATCGCCACCCGTACCCGGATCGCCGCCGTCGTCGCCGGCCTCGCCGCTGTCGGTGCCACGACCGTCGGCGCCGTGTCGGCCACCGCGGCCCCGGCCCCTTCCAAGGGCGTCATCCAGACGTCGCACCTGTCGATCGCCTCCGCGCAGAAGGCCGCCCAGGCCGCGCTGGACGCCGCGGGCAAGGCCGGCCAGCACGTGTCGGTCGCGGTGGTCGACCGCGACGGCAACACCGTCCTGACCCTGCGCGGCGACGGCGCGGGCCCGCAGTCCTACAGCTCCGCCCAGCAGAAGGCCTTCACGGCGGTGTCGTGGAACGCCAAGACGTCCGAGCTGGTCGGCCGCCTGCAGCAGACCCCGACGTTGAAGGACATCGACGGCACGCTGTTCCTGGCCGGCGCGGTCCCGGTGACCGCGGGGTCCGCGCCGATCGCCGCGGTGGGTGTCGCCGGCGCGCCGTCCGGGGCGCAGGACGAGGCGTTCGCCCAGGCCGGTGTGGACGCGCTCGGCAAGTGACCCGTGTGACTCCCGTGCTGATGCCCGAGCGCGGTGGTCAAGCCCTGACGCCGGCGGTGGCGAGCAGCGCGGCGACACTCGGCTTGTGCTCGTCGCGCCGCCGCCAGGTCAGGGTGATGCCGGTCGTCCGCCCGGCCAGCGGGACGGCGACCGCGCCGGGGTGGTCGACCATCGCGGGCACGATGCCGCACCCGAGGCCGGCGGCCACGCAGCGCCCGAGCGCGGCGAGGCTGCCGACCTCGGTGCCGACCACCGGCCCGTCGATCCGGTCGAGCATCTCCCGGAAGCCGCAGCCCTTCGGCGTGGCGAGGAACCCGACGCCGCGAAGGTCGTCAGGCCGGATTTCTTCCTTCAGCGCCAACGGATGCCCGGGCGGTGCGATGACGACGAGCGGCACCTCGCCGAGCGTCCGGCCGGCGAACGCGGGATCGTCCGGCGGGGCGCCGAAGGTGACGCAAACGTCCATTTCGGACTCGCGGACGCCTCGGTACAGCTCGCCGCGCCCGCCTTCCTTGACGGACAGCCGGACGCGCGGCCACCGCGCCCGGTAAGCGGCGAGGATCGGCGGAACCCAGTGCGTGCACAGGGTTTCGAGCGCCCCGATGGTCAGGTCGCCTTCGGGCTCGCCGCGTTCCTCCTCGACGGCGGCCTTGGCTTCCTCGACCAGCTCGAGCACCTGGTCGGCGTACCCGGCCAGCCGTTCCCCGGCGGCCGTGAGCTTCCTGGTGGCGCGGTCGAAGAGCTGCGACCCGAGTTCGGCTTCGAGGGCCTGGATCTGTTCGGTGACACTGGACTGCGCGTAGTGCAGCTCGGCGGCGGCGTGCGTGAAGTTGAGCGTCCGCGCGACGACGCGGAAGGTGCGCAGGTGACGCAGTTCCATGACGGCCCCCATCGGCGTTCCCGATACCCGCCATCGTAACTGCCTGCTTCCGCCGGTGTCACGGAGAGTCCAGGCTTCTTCTTGTGGCAAGACTCCTCACCGGCCTTTCGCTGGGCTACTTCCTGGTCATGCTGGACACGACGATCGTGACGGTGGCGCTTCCCGCGCTGTCACCGTCCATATCGGACCAGCAATGGATTTCGAACGGCTACACGCTGACGTTCGCGGCGTTCCTCTTGACGGCCGGCGCGTGGTCGGACCGCTTCGGCGCGCGCCGGGTGTTCTTCACGGGCCTGACGTCGTTCGCCGTGCTGTCCTTGTTGTCGGCCTTGGCTTTCTCGCCGATCGCGTTGATCGTCCTCCGCGCTTTGCTCGGTGTGGCGGGTGCGCTGCTGGTGCCGTCATCGCTGTCTTTGATCGCTTCGGCTTACCCCTCCGCCGCCGCGCGAGCGAGAGCGATGGGTATGTGGGCGGCGGTGAGCGGAACGGGCCTGGTGGCGGGCCCGCTCCTGGGTGGCCTCCTGACGCAGGCGTTCGGCTGGCGCGCGATCTTCGTGGTGAACGTCCCGGTGGCGTTGGTGGCCCTGGTGCTCTCCCGCTCGGCCCCCGCGACGCCGCCCAAGCCGCGCCGGTTCGACGTGATCGGCCAGCTCTCGGTCGTAGCCGCTTTGTCGACATTGACGTACGCCCTGGTCGAGGCCGAATTCTGGGTGCTCCTGCCGTCCTTGGCGGCGGCCGCGGTGTTCGTGGCGTCCCAACGTCGTCCGGGCGCGATGCTGCCGGTTTCCCTGCTTTCCGGAAAGCTCCTGGCGGGCATGATCGTGAACTTCGGGTTGTCGGGCGTGTTGTTCGTGCTGTCGCTCTATTTCCAGGAAACGCGCGGTTATTCGCCGTCGGCCACGGGCCTGGCTTTCCTGCCATTGACGATCCCGACGGCGTTCAACCCGATCTTCACGGGCCGGCTGGTGGCCAGGATCGGTCCGCGCGTCCCGGCGATCTCGGGTTTCGCGCTGATGGCGTCGGGTGTGTTCCTCCAGGCATTCACGTCCTTGTCGGTGCCGGCGCTGGCGCTGCTGGGTTTCGGGGTTTCCCTGGCCATCCCCTCGTTGCTCACGGCGGTGGTGGGCTCGGCCCCGCCCGAACTGGCGGGCACGGCGGGGGGAGCGTTGAACGCCGCCCGTCAGACGGGCGCTGTCCTCGGCGTGGCCGTCCTGGGCGCGCTCCTGAGCACGACCTCGACGACGACCGCACTCGTCGTGGCCGGCGCCGTACTGTGCACCGGCGCCTTTCTGTTTCCTGAAAGGTGACTGTTTCCTATTTCCGCAGGCAACAGGAAACGCCTTGTTGACGCACGCCGCCTGACGAATCCTGGGTGCAGGGCCCGGAAATCCTCCGGAATCCCTGAAAACCACCCATTCCTTTGGAGGATTCGTCATGTCCATGCCCAAGAAGCTGGCCAGAATCGGCGGCCCGGTCCTGGCCCTCTGCATCATCGCGGCGGCGCCGCTGATCGGGTCCAGCGCGGCGTTCGCGGACGGCGACGGCACCACCCCGCCGCCGCCCACCACCAGCGGCCCGCCGCCCGCGGGCACCGACGGCAACCCCTGGCACGGTTGATGTGCGCCGGGCCGGCCGGGCCCCGGCCGGCCCGGACTGCGTCAGCGTGCGGCGCAGGCGCAGTCCAGCGCGGCGCGTTCGTCCCGCACCGCACCGGCTTCCGGCAGGTCGAGCGCGTCGAAGCCGGTTTCGGCGGCCGTCCAGTGCGGGACGGCGCCCGTGTGCTCACCCAGCGCGTGGAGCGTTTCGGCGACACCGCGGTGCGCGCGCGCCTGGTACGCGCGGTTTCCGCTGCCGTCGGCGAGGTCCAGCGCCGCTTTGCTCGCCGTCAAGGCGTCCCGCCGGGCACCCCGGGCGAGCGCGGTCGCCCCGCGGTCGAGGTAGAGCTGGATGCGCAGATCGGCGTCCGGCACGTTCGCCGCTACGTCACGAGCCTTGTCGTGGTAGCGCACCGCCTGGTCGAACCGCCCCTGCTTGCGGTGCACGTTCCCGAGGTTGTTCAGCGCGTAGGCCTCGACGCAGTGGTCCCCGACCTCGGCGGCGTGCGCGTGCGCGTCGGTGTAACTGGCCAGCGCCTCCGGAAGCTGGCCCAGGTTCTCCTGCACGGACCCGAGGTTGTTCAGCGCGTGCGCCACGCCCTGGACGTGGCCGATTTCGCTCAGCATCCGCGCGGCCGCCGAGTGCTGGCCCAGCGCGACGTCGAGGTTGCCGTGCAGCTCGTTGAGGTAGCCGAGCATGCTCAGCGCGTGGGCCTCGCCCCGCCGGTCTTCGGTCTGCTCGTACTTCGTCAGCGCGACCTCGAGGTGGGCGATCGCCTGCTCGTGCTTCCCCAGCTCCATCGTGGGAATCGCGAGCGCGCACAGCGTCGCCGCCTCACCTCGCGGGTCGCCGAGGCGGCGCCACTTCGGCAGCGCCCGGGCGGCCAGCTCCAGCGCCTCCGCGAGCTGCCCGCGCCGATCGTGCGCGGTGGCCAGCCGCAGCAGCACGTGCGCCTGGCCGTAGTCGTTGCCCGGATCCGCCGAGACGATCTCCCACGCGAGTTCGAGGGTGCCGATCCAGTCCTCGAACTGGTTGGTCGTGTTGAAGTAGCGCCACAGCAGCACGGCGAGGCGCCACGTGTGCTCGGGCAGGTCGTGCCGGGCGGCGTAGTGGATGGCGGCCACGAGGTTGTCGCGCTCGGCGACGATCCACCGCAGCCCGGCGCCGGAGTCGGCGAAGTCCGGGGTCACCGCGCAGGACCGGTCGGACGCGGGCAGCTGCGCCCGGTCGAAGGGGTACGCGGCCCCGACGGCGGCCGCCAGCGTGACGAGGTAGAAGTCGAGCAGCCGCACCAGCGCCGGCCGGGGTGCCGGCTCGACGGCGGCGAACTCCTTGAGCGGGTCCAGCATCTGGTACCGCTCCGGCGCGGCTTCCTCCAGCAGGCTGACCTCGTGCAGGTCGTCGAGCAGCAGCCGGGCTTCGGCGACGTCGCAGCCGGCGAGCGCGGCGCCGCCGGCGACGTCGACGTCCGGCCCGGGCAGGCTGCCGAGCAGCCGGAACAGGGCGCGTTGCGGTTCGCCGAGCTGCTGGTAGGACACCCGGACGGCGGCGATGCCGTCTTCGTCGTCCGCGCCCCAGGGGCCGTTCTCCTCGAGCAGCCGGAGGAGGTGATCGAGCGGCCACCGGTCGTGCCGCCGGAACAGCGCGGCCGCCACCCGGATCGGCATCGGCAGGTACCCGCAGCGCTTGACGATCAGCGCCACTTCGGCCGCCCGTCCGCGCACCCGCGGCGGTTCGGTCAGCGCGTGGAACAGCTCGGCCGCTTCTTCCGGCGGCAGCGGCGAAAGCCGGATGTTCTCCCCGGTGTCCGCGTCGCCCATCCGCCGGCTGGTGACGACGGCGAGGCAGCCGTCGGCCTCCGGCAGCAGCGGCCGGATCTGCTCCGGTGTCGCGGCGTTGTCCAGCACGACGAGCGTGCGCGTGCCCCACAACGTCGTCTGGTAGAGCGTGGCCTTCCGGCCGACGGTGGCCGGGATCTGTTCGGTCGGCACGCCGAGCTCGACCAGCAGCTCGGTGAGCGCGTCGCCGACGCTGGTCTCGGGAACGCCCGGCGTGAAGCCGTTCAAGCGGGCGAGGAGCTGGCCGTCGGGGAAGCGATCACGCAGCCGGTGCGCCGCCTCGACGGCGAGGCCGGTCTTGCCGACGCCGGGCGCGCCGCTCACCCAGACGGCGTGGCGCCCCCTCGCGGCGGCCTTCTCGATCATGGCGATTTCGGTGGCGCGGCCGGTGAACTCGCCGGGCCGCGACGGCAGGGAGCTGGGTGGTTCCCCGTGTTCGGCGCGCGCGGCGAGGTTGCGGAGCACGGGACCCGGCTCCATGCGCAGCCCGGCGAGGGCGTCGCGGGTGCTGTTGAAGACGCGCAGCGCGCCGACGCGGTCGCCGCCGGCGATCAGGGCGCGCATGAGGAGTTCGGCGTGCTTCTGGCCGGCCGGGTCGGACCGGACGAGCGGCCGCAGCCGGTCGCGCGCCGAGCGGTGGTCGCCGGTGTCCAACTCCAGCTCGGCGAGGTCACCGACGGCGTCGGGCAGGCTTTCCTCCGGAAGCGCGACCTCGGGCCCGCCGACGCGGTCGATGTCGATGTCCTCGAGGAACCGCCCGCGCCACAGGCCGACGGCTTCCCGCAGGAGCTCGATCTTCCGCCGCGGGTCGTCGGTCCGGCCGGCTTCGGCGCGCAGCCGGTCGAACCGGACGGTGTCGAGCTGGTCGTCCCCGATGCGCAGGAGGTAGCCGGTCGGGGTGGTTTCGATGGTCGCGTCCCCGATGACCTCCCGCAGCCGCTTGATGTAGCCGCGGATCAGGGTGGGCTTGGCTTCGCGGTCGGCCCAGACGATCTCGGCGAGCCGGGCGCTCGAAACGGGCTTGTTGGCGTTCAGGAGCAGCACGACGAGGACGAACCGTTGCTGCTGGTCACCCAGCTGGACCGGCACGCCGTCGTGCCACGCCTCCAGCGGGCCGAGCATCCGAAACTCCACACAGCCTCCCCGGCGTCAGCTTGCTGTCCCCGATTGGTGTCGCGCAATCGGCCGTTGGAGTTTCGGTAATCCGCATTTCTTGCACGTTCGATACACACCGGGTTGCCAGACTCCGCCGGTCGTATCAGGGGTGAAGGAGAAACCGGTATGGGGTCCGACGTGTTGCCGTGTTACGTGGCGTGCGACATCTCGCTGTCGATGGCCGACCACATCGACGAGCTGAACAGGGGGCTGCGCGAGTTCCGGGGGGCGGTCCACGGCGACGCGTCGATCGCCGACCGCGTGCTCTGCAGCATCATCGGCTTCGGGGAGGAGCCTGCGGCGGTCCATGGGCTGTACCTCGCGGGTGAGGTCGCCGAGCTGCCGCCGCTGGGCCGGTGCGCGGGCACCAACTTCGGCCCGGTGTTCGCGTACCTGCGTTCGGCCATCGACACGGACGTCCGGCTGCTGGAGACGCACCGGGTGCGGGTGCACCGGCCGCTGGTGTTCTTCCTGTCCGACGGCCAGCCGACGGACCCGGTGACCTGGCCGGCGGCGTTCTCGTCGTTGTGCGACCCGGCCTGGCCGCGCCGTCCCCGCGTGGTGACGTTCGGCGTTGGCGACGCGGACGAAGAGGCACTGGGCCGCATCGGCACGTTCCGCACGTACCTGAGCCGCGACGGCGTCCGCCTGGGGACGGCGCTGATCGCCTCGGTGATGCACGTTCTGTCCACTTCCGGTCCACCGCCCGGCCGCACTCTGTCCTGAAAGGGGGTGCCGACCATGGAAACGCACTGAAGGAGAAGGACCGTGAAGCGTTCCGAGCTGGTCCAGGAGCTGAAGACGCTGCGCAAGGGACGCGGGCTGGCGGGCCGTGTCGAGGACCGGGTCGGGCCGCTGCTCCGCTCGGCGTGTTCGGTGGCCGACGACGACGGGCTGGTGGCGATCCGGGAGAAGGTGTCGGGCCGCCTGTCCGAACTGGCGGCGCACCTCCCGGACGACCTCCGCTTGGCGGCGCTGGCGGCCTTCGCGATCTGCGCGGAGGCCCGCCAGCCGCTGTACCAGGACAGAGTTCGCTGGGCGGCTGCGCGCGTGGACCGTGACCCCCGGACGGTCCGCCGCCGCGTGGACGAGGCGATCGACCTGCTGGCGGAGCTGGCTTCGTCGACGTCTTCACCACCGCCGGTTCCCGGCGGCCACTGGCACACGGCGTCGCTGGCCATCGCTCTGGAGCTGGACGAGCTGCTGGTCCTCGAGCGCCGTCGGATCGTGGCCGACCAGGAGGGGCTCCGGTCGCTCGACCTGGCGGTGTCACTCCCCTCTGGACGCCCGTCAGCCACTGTTCTCTATGGAGGGACTCTGGTGGACCGGGGGATGGAGACGTCCTCGCGCTGGGGGTACGGCCTGGAGCTGCCCCGCCCGTTGTCCCGGGGCGAGCCGTGGGAGGTGGCAATGCTGTTCCGGCCGTCGTCGTTGCGGCCGTACATGGTGACGGTGCCTCGGCAACCGTGCGATTCGTTCGACCTGCGGGTCCGGTTTGGCCGGGTTGTGCCTTCCGGGGTTTGGGTGCTGGACGGAGCGTTCCAGAGGGATGTGTCGGATCCGGGGTACCGCGGCCGGTCTCAGGCGGTCGATTCGTCGGGGGAGGTGCACTTGCAGTTCCGCGGACTGATGCCCGGGTTGGCTTATGGAGCGCGGTGGGGGTCGTCAGAGGATCTGGCGGAGTCGCGAAAGTGAATGAACCACTGGGGCAGTTTCGACGGCGATCCCGCTGACCACGATGGAGTGGTACTTCGACGCCCACCTGTATGTCGCCAACTGGGGCACTCGCTGCCTCATGATCAAGCTCCTGGAACAGTTCCTCGACCTTGAAACAGCCCAGCGCTACTGCCCCGCCGATTCGGCGAGCTGCTCCCGGTCCGCGCGGACCTCGCCGCCGGCGACCACCGCGCGCTCTACCTTTGCTGGCTGCTCGCCGCCCAGACCGAACTCGACGAGGACGAAGTCGAACCGCCCGTGCCACCGGGACTGAACGCTTGACCGGCTCGCTGCGCGCGCTGACGGAGTTCCTCCGGATCGACGACCTGCTGGCCGTCGCCGCCCAAGCCAGTGGCCGACCGGGCAACGATCGCTCCGACGACGAGCTCGCCGAGTTCGTCAAGGGGTTGCCGCAGCAGGAAAAAGCCGCGCTGCTCGTGCGCTCGGTGACCGGTGATCCGCATGTGGCGGCCGAAGTGCGTCGGCGCTTCCGGCGTCAATTCGCCAGTAAGCCCGCCGCCGGTACCCGCACGGTCGGCGAGCTGCTGGAGGCCGCGTCGGCCGTGCGTACCGAGCGGGAGGGTGTGGCGACCGCTCGTGCCGCGGCGGAGGCTTTGCTCAGGGACCGAACGCGCGCTGAGGCTCGGGAGTCGCGGCTCGAGGCGCTGGCCGCGGACGAGGAGAACGCGTGGCGCAAGGTCGCCGCGTTGATCGAGTCCAAGCGGCCCGCCGGCTACGACGACGCGGTCGTGCTGCTCGCCGACCTCAAGGCCGTGAGCGCTCGAACCGGCGAAACCGAGACGTTCGCCAAGCGTTTCGCCGGCCTGCGTGCCGAACACCGCCGCAAGCCGAGCCTGCTGGAGCGGTTCGAACGGTCCGGCCTCTGACACGGCCTGCTCAGGGCAGGTCAGGATCGGGATGTTCGGCGGCGAACCGGTCGGCGGTGTCACGGTCGACGAGCGCGTTGTCGGCCAGCCATTCGGCCGCACGGCGTCGCGCCCGGACGTCGCTGAACGCGTGCCAGGCGGAGAGAAGCTCCGGGTGTTCTTCGTACAACTCGTTCTTGAAGCGGCGAAAGACGCCCTTGCCCTGGATGGCCCTCGCCAGCCGCTGGCCGGCCCGCTCGTCACTGATGCCTTCGGCGAAGTCCGCCATGTCCTGGTACCAGACATAGGAAGGCAACGGCTCGATCGCGATCAGATCCAGGTCGTCCAGATCGACCGGGTGCTCGCCGTCGATTCCGCCGTCCGTGGTCCAGAACCCCATCTCGCCGGTCCGTGGGTCGACCAGGTGGAAGTACTCGAAGTCGGTCTGGTCCTGCAGGGCTGTCCCGATTTCTTCGAGGTCGAACTTGTCCAAGCCGAGCATGCGAAAAGGCTAGCGGTCCGGAGTGCCCTGAGCCGTGCGAGTGGGTACCGTAACGGCCCGTGGTTGGCTGGCCCCGGGCAGGTTCGATTTCGCGCGGTGGCGGGCGGGTGTGCGCCGGGCGGCGATCGCACGAGAGCATGGCCTTGACGACGAAGCGGCGTTCGCGGTACTGGTGATCGTCACGCAGTACGAGAAATTCACCGAGTTGCGGGAGACGGACAGCCTCGGCGACGACGTCGTGGCTGCCGGGTTCAGCGCGGCTGTGTCGCTCCTGGCCGAGGTGGCGGTCGCCGAGGCGGTCCTGGCCGAGATCCCCGCGACCGCCCCGGAGAGCGCGGTGGCGCTGGTGGTGTTCGCAGAGTCACTCGAGCCGATGGCGCCGCGCGCGGCCAAGCCGGCGTTGCACTGGTTGCGAGGCCAGGCCCACGAAAGGCTGGGTGACTTGGCCGCGGCCGAGGCTGCTTACCAGGCTGCCGAGTCGCTGGATCCGAAGTGGTCGCCGGCGCTGTACGCACTTGCCCGCTTCGCGGGTGATCGCGGCGACGCCGGCGGGCTCGCCCTGCTGCGCCGCGCCGACTTCCCGTCCGACGACGTCTTGGTGGAGCTCCTCGAACGGTACCAGGTCGAGCTCCGCGCCGACGTCGGCCGCAACGATCCGTGCTGGTGCGGGTCCGGCCGCAAGTACAAGAAATGCCATCTGCACCGCGAATCGCTGCCGTTGGACGAACGTGCGTCCTGGCTGTACCAGAAGGCGGACCTGTTCCTCGGCGACGGCCCGTGGCGCAGCGCGATGCTGGTGGCCGCGGAGGCCCGAGCCGAATTCGCCGCCGACGGTTCGTACGCCCTCCTCGATGCGCTGGACGACCCGCTGACCGCGGACGTGGTCCTGTTCGAGGGTGGCGCGTTCGCCGACTTCCTGGCCGTCCCGGGGCGCCTTGCTGCCCGAGGATGAGCGGCTGCTCGCTGAGCAGTGGCTACTCGTCGACCGGTCGGTGTACGAGATCGAACAGGTCCGCCAGGGCGAGGAATGTACGGTCCGTGACGTCCGCACGGGCGACGTCCACCAGGTGCGCGAGCGGCTGGCCAGCCGGCAGCTCAAGACAGGCATGCTGGTCTGCGGCCGGGTCGTGCCGACGGGTGAGTTCCAGCAGTTTTTCGGCGGCATCGAACCGGTAGCGCTGAAAGAGCGCGACGAACTCATCGCGCTCCTGGATTCGTCACCCGATCCGATCACCCTGATTTCCTTCTTGACGAGACGATTCGCGCCGCCGGTACTGCAAAACACCGAATGCGACCCACTGGTGCTCTGCGAGATCACCCTCCGAACCACCGACCCGGCGGCGCTCGCGGCGGAGCTGACCAAGACGTACGAGCGCGACGGCGACACGTGGCACGAGCACATCACCACCAACGGCATGAAGAACATCCGAGCCACCCTCCGCTTCGACGGCGACGACCTGAAGGTGCACGCCAACAGCGAAGCTCGCGTCGACCGCGTGCTCGCGGTTCTCCGGAGGTTCGACCCGAAGCTCACCGTCGTGAACGAGTCCCGTAAGCCCGCGCACGACGCGGTTCGCGGGCCATCCGTCGAGCAGTTGCCTGCCTCCGGCCCCGAGGTCAGGGCCATCCTCGACCAGTTCGTCCGCGATTACGAGCAGAAGTGGCTCGACGAGCCCATCCCGGCGCTATCCGGCCACACCCCTCGCGAGGCTGCGGCAGACCCATTCCGCCGAGGCGACTTGATCCGCCTCCTCGCAGCCTTCCCCGACAGCCACGGCGAGCCGGGCGTCATGGACTCCGGCCGCCTACACGCCGCCCTCGGCCTTCTGTAGCACTCGAACTGACCGAGTGCAGCCGCCCCGTGGAGTCTGCGAGACTTCGGCGAGTCTGCTGCGCCCAGCATCCAACTGGCCTCTACGAAAGTCGGACCTCGACGACCTCACCGACGAGTTGTTTTGACCGGCCGGTGACTACATCACCCTGACAGACTGGTTACTCGTTGCTGTTGACCAGAGTCTTCCTGCGGCCGAGCAACGCTAGGACGACCACGGCGGCAACGGTCATCCATGCCTTGCCGATGATTTGCCCGGGCAGGAACTCGAAGGAACCGAAGGCCATCTTGAGGAAGATCAAGCTGTCCGCCAGCAGACCGACGATGTTCGAGCCAACCACGGCAACGATGAGTCCTCGTTTCCGCAGCGGTTCGTACACCGCGAAGTCCAGGAGTTCCGCCACTACGAACGCGACGGCCGACGCCGTGGCGAGCGCGGGGTCGGCCAAGAGATAGGACAGGACAGTGCCCACCACGATGGCGCCCAGGACTGCTCTCCGGCCAACGCTTTCACGTGCCAGGTCTCGCAGGACCAGAGCCAAACCGGCGAAGTAGACGGCTGCTGGAGCGAGGAAGCCGAACCCGACCGGGACAGCGCCGAAGTGGGTTACGACGAGGTTCGCCAACGGGATTGTGGCGACGTATGCGACGAGCAGAATCACCCCGTTGGGAGTGATCTTTTTCACGGAATCCTTCTTTCGAAGCAGGCTGACTTTGACAACGGCTTCGCGGCCGTCGCGGTCACGCGAAAGTGCTTTGGGGTACGCCGTCAACCGGTGATCAGAGCCACGGCATCGTGGCTATGGATGCTTTCAAGGTTACGAACCCTGACCTCGTGAGCCAACCCACGGCTGCGGCATGTGAGCGAGATGTCGCGCGCCATGTCCTCGACAAACACGGGATGGTCGTAGGCCTGCATCGTGAGCGTGCGCTCGTCAACGCGCTTGACCAGTGGAACCACCGGAGCCGAGCCGCTTCCACGGATGATCTTTACCGCCTCTAGCGCCGGCAGGGGGTACATGTGGTCCCCACTGCCCGTGACCGACAGGGTGACCTTGCTGCGCTGGTTATGGGCACCGTAGTCGGAAATACTCTTCGAGCAGGGGCACAGGCTGGTGACCTCTGAGGTCACCGCTGAGGTCACCTGACAGGAGCCGTCCTGCCAGATGCCGGTCACTTCCACGTCGTGAACGGACACGGACTCCAATCCGCTGGTCGGCGCGGACGTCGCTTCCGAGATCGGCATGCTGAGGACCACCGCAATGCCGGGGGCATCCAGTTCGGCCGCACCGACTTTTAGTACTTGGGCCATGTCTCGGGGGTCGAACGCCTGCAGGCGTTCGTGGACGAGGGCGACCATCCGACTCATGTGTGTGCCCCGGCGGTCCGCCTGTAGTTGGACGGTCACCGAAATCTCGGCGATGCTCCGCTGGTTCGTCATGCCGTCATCGAACACCACTGGGTACCGCACCCCGGCAATGCCGACCTGGTCGACCTCGATGCCGCGTACGTCCACTTCTGCCTGTATGTCGTGCACGTCACCGTCCTCGATAAGTGCACCCGGAAGTGCAGGTCTCGCGGACCGTCACAGCGGACACGTCGGGTAACTGCGGTACCAGGCGGTCCCAGATCCACACGGCCAGATTTTCACTGGTGGGATTCTCCAACCCCTGGATCTCGTTGAGGTAGCGATGGTCGAGTTGTTCCTCGAGTGGCTTGAACGCAGCTTTCACTTCCCCGAAGTCCATGACCCAGCCGGCGTGCGGGTCGACGGGACCTTCCACGTGAACCGTCACGCGGTAGGAGTGGCCGTGGAGGCGAGCGCACTTGTGCCCCTCTGGCACCTCGGGAAGCCGGTGAGCGGCCTCGAAGGTGAACTCTCGGAAAATCTCCATCAGCGGATTCCCAGATACTTGTGCGTTTGCAACGACAGCGACCAGCGAGGGTTCTTCAGGCAGTACTCAACCGCCGCTTCGGTGTGGCTATCCTGGTCTTGATCGTCCAGAGGTTGAAGCCGGAACGAGCGGAAGTCCAGGTGTTCGAACTGTGCAGGGTCGCCACCTGCCTGCGGGTAGACCAACTTCAACTCGTCACCGGATGTCACCACCAGGTCAGCCCCGATCTTCGGGCTGACGCAGAGCCAGTCCACCCCGGGTGGGGGGACGCGGGTGCCATTCGTCTCTACGGCGACCTCGAACCCGCGGCGGTGTAGGGCATCGACAGCCGCCGCGTCTAATTGCAGCAGCGGTTCTCCTCCTGTGCACACTACGAAACGATTGTCTCTGTCCCCCGACGGCCACACTCCTTCTACTGCGTCAGCGAGTTGGTCGGGCGTGGCGAACCGTCCGCCTCCCGTACCGTCGGTACCGACGAAATCAGTGTCGCAGAACTTGCAGATCGCCCGGGAGCGGTCTTTCTCGAGGCCGGTCCAGAGATTGCACCGGGAGAAGCGGCAGAAGACGGCCGGGCGGCCGGCGTGGCTACCCTCACCCTGCAAGGTGTAGAAGATTTCCTTGATGAAGTAGGTCATGCGTTCACGTTTCGGTACGTCACGGGATCGGTGACACCGGCCTCGGCGAAACCCTTGAGCCGCAACAGGCAGGTATCGCAGCCACCGCATGCCCGTCCCTGTTCGTCGGGGTCGTAGCAGCTCGAGGTGATCGAGTAGTCGACTCCGAGGCGGAGGCCCTCACGAACGATGTCCGCCTTGGACATCTCGATGAGCGGTGAGTGGAGGCGGAGCGGGGTCGCCCCCTCGACACCGGCCCTGGTGGCGAGGTTGGCCATCTTCTCGTACGCCGCCATGTACTCAGGTCGGCAGTCTGGGTAGCCGCTGTAGTCGACCGCGGTCACGCCGGTGAAGATGTCCGTCGCGCCGACAACCTCGGCGTAGGCGAGCGCGAAAGACAAGAAGATGGTGTTGCGTGCCGGTACGTAGGTCACCGGGATGCTGCTCGCGTCGACCTCGTCGACGTTGCCGTGCTTGGGCACCGAGATGTCCGATGTGAGTGCTGAACCGCCGAAGGCACGAAGGTCGATGTCGACGGTCTTGTGTCCGGCTGTTCCGAGCGTCTGGGCGACTCGTCGTGCCGCCTCGAGTTCGACACTGTGGCGCTGCCCGTATCGGAAGCTAAGCGCGTACGGGGTGAACCCCTGGTCCTTCGCTATGGCCAGTACCGTCGTCGAGTCGAGACCGCCGCTGAGCAGTACGATCGCCGGTCGTTCCATCGACGTCACCCTTCAATTGGTGGATAGCGGGTCAAGATCATAACTGGCTAACTAAGCTGTAGAGTAAACCGCATCGGAAGCAAGTTACGGTCCAAGGGAGCCGGCGAGGCGTGAAGAAACTATCCGTGGTAGTGACCTGCACGGACCGTAAGATGCTCGTTCCACCTGCGACTCTTCGTGTCGGCTCTCTCCCGGCGGGCACGGTGAGCAGTCGACTCAGCACCTGGACGGACCGGGTCCGTACCGGCACGCACCGCACCCCATTGAGCGGTCTGTACAAGGGCGAGCACTGGCAGCAAGTCCACACTGTGGTCGATGCGGCCACCCGAGCGGGGTTTAAGGCGGAACTGTGGGTCGTGTCCGCAGGGCTCGGCTTGCAGTCCGCTGTCGCCTCATTTCCGGCGTACGCCGCCACCTTCAGTGCCGGCCACGAAGACAGTGTCGCGTCGACAGGGGCCGACCGTCGACGGTGGTGGGAGGGCCTCCAGGAACGCCTCGGCGCGTCGACCCTTGTCGAATTGGGATCCCGCAGCTCCGTGCTCTTGGTGTTGTCCGAGGTCTACGGGAGCGTCCTGACGGCGGAGTTGCGCGAACTCGGCCAGGTTGGTAACGACACACTGCTCGTCGGCGGGAGCGAGGATATACCGGGTGTGCAGCGCGTACGGGCCAACGGATCGCTTCGCAAAGCACTGGGCGGCACCCTCACCGGGCTGAACGCACGGATGGCCAGTTCCTGGCTGGCCCACTGTGAGGACGGTAGGTTAACCTCGCCCGCCACGACTGAGACGTGGACACGCTGGGTCGAGCGCTCGGCCCACCACGAGAGCTATAACCGCACGTCGATGACGGACGCGGAGGTCAAAGCGTTCATCCGGGCGTCGGTAGCCAAGCAAAAGGGCATCTCACGAACCAGGTTGCACCGGTTGCTCAGGGAGAGCGGCAGGGCTTGCGAGCAGAAGAGGTTCGCCAACCTCTACTCCGAGACGACGGGAGAGCGGTGAATCTCAAGCGCAGGGCGTTGAAGGTGCATCAGCACCCGACGATCCCCCTGTACATCTTCACCCTCGCGGCCGAGGAAGTCGCGCTGATCTCCGACGTGGCGCGGATCTCCCGCGACGACGCTGGTCGACTCCTGGGTTATCAGCGTCCCGAGAAGAAGCAGCACGTGAACCAGATTCTTGAGTACCTCGACAGCGACGAGGTGCTGTTCCCCAACGGCTTGATCATGGCTTTGCCCGACTCCGTTCGCTTTCGCTCCAGTCCAGGGCCTTCAGCCACCGACGGCCTGGCCACCAGTGGCACGCTCGAGATCCCCCTCGCGCAGACCCCCGACGAGCCCCGGCCAGCCTGGATCGTGGACGGCCAGCAGCGGAGCCTGGCCCTCGCACGGACAAAGCGGACTCGCCTCCCCGTAACGGTCGCTGGGTTCGTGGCCGAGGATATCGCCACTCAGCGTGACCAGTTCCTGCGGGTAAACACGGTGTCACCGCTGCCCGCCAACCTCGTGGCGGAACTGCTGCCCGAGGTGGGTACGGCTCTACCTGCGAAGCTGTCAGCCCGCAAGTTGCCTTCCGCCCTGGTCACGATGCTCAACCAGGATTCGGACTCGCCCTTCCGAGGCTTGATCAAGCGGCCGTCGACCAGCCCGGAACAGCGCGGCACCGCCGTCGTCACCGATAACAGCCTCACAGCCGCGGTCGAGGAGTCGCTGAACTCTTCCGCAGGTATCTTGTTCCTCTACCGCAACCTATCGAACAGCACCATCGACACGGGCGCGATACGCAAGATCCTGGTCTCCTACTGGACCGCCGTGCAGCACACCTTTCCCGAAGCCTGGGGTTTGCCGCCGACCAAGAGCAGGCTGATGCACGGTGTCGGCATCAGGGCCATGGGGCGACTCATGGACAAGATCGTTCCGAACGTGGACGTGGAAGCAACAGATGTCGTGGAGCGAATGAAGAAGGAACTGGCCTTGATCGCGGACCAGTGCCACTGGACCAAGGGACGGTGGGGAGAGTTGAACATCGCCTGGAACGAGCTCCAGAACACCCCGCGACACATCAGTGTCCTGTCCAACTTCATCATCCGTGTCTACGTCAAGTCGCGGGTGAACGCGTCGTGAAGTTCTACTTCCCGGACAGTCAGGACCTCGTCAGCCCGACGTACGACTTCATCAACGATGAGTACCTGCCCACCAGGGTCCGTCAGCGCGATGACGTATACGCGCATGAAGTCGTCACACCGTCTCCTTATGACGGTGTCCTCGTCAGTAAGGCGATCGTCGACGGCTCGGTGAAGGGAGCGGGCAAGTACGCCGCACCCCAGCGTGCACGGCTCTACCGTCTCGGGGTGCGCAAGTTTTTTAGACTGCCCTCGGGCACCGCCAGCCTCGGCGACTGTGGCGCCTTCAACTACGTCGAGGAGGAGTACCCGCCGTACTCGGTCGACGAGGTACTCGACTTCTACGACGAATGCGGCTTCGACTCGGGCGTCAGCATCGACCACGTCATCTTCGGTTACGTTCCTGGTGCGGGCGAGGATGACGTAGACGGTGCTTGGGTCAAGCGGCGGCATATTTCTCTGGACCTGGCCGAGAAATTCTTGGCTGCCGTCCAGGAGCGCGACAGCCCGTTCGAACCGGTTGGTGCCGCGCAGGGGTGGAGTCCCGCCAGTTATGCGGACAGTGTGGGCCGCTTGCAGGAGATGGGGTACGGCCGGATCGCGCTCGGCGGCATGGTACCGCTGAAGACCCACGAGATCGTGGCGTGTCTGGAAGAGATCTCGACCGTCCTGCGGCCGGGAACGCAGTTGCACCTGCTCGGGATCACCCGGTTGGAAAGCATGGAGCGCTTCGCCGATCTGGGCGTGACCAGCTTCGACAGCACGTCGGCTTTCCGGCAGTCGTTCATGGACGATCGGAACAACTACCACACTGCGGATGGCGCCTACACGGCCGTGCGCGTCCCCCAGGTCGACGGTAATCCTGCTCTGAAGCGAGCGATCCTGTCGGGAGCGGTGTCACAACGCGACGCCATACTCGCCGAACGGGAGTGCCTGAGCGCTCTGCGGGGCTACGACCAAGGTGTCATAGACCTCGAGGACGTCATGGCAGCCTTGGCTGCTTACGAAGCGTTAGTGCTGGGCGAAAACCAGGCGAAGAAGAAGAGCTACCTCGTCCCGTACCGCAGGACGCTGGAGGCGCGCCCCTGGAAATCCTGTTTCTGTGCGTTGTGCAAGGAGCACGGTATCGAGATAGCGATCTTCCGGGGTACGGAGCGGAATAAGCGGCGTGGGTTCCACAACCTGGCCGTCCTGGAAGCCAAGATGCGCAAGGTCGCCCCGCGACCGGTTCGCGGTGAGATCGTCCCCTCAACTAGGAGAGAAAGTGGCTGACAGGTACACCCTGCGACTCCCGGCCCTCGAGGTCCGGCAGGGGCGACGACGGATCTACTGCTTCGCCGTCGACGGCAAGAAGCTGCACAGCTTCGCCGCGGTGTCGCGCATCCGACGTGACGATAGTGAGCAGTTGCAGGGCTACCAGCGCCCTGAGGTACTCAGCCACATCCGCGGAATCCGCAAGTACCTCGAGTCCGGTGGGGCGATGCTGCCCAATGCGATCGTCGTCGCCTTCGACGAACGAGTGCAGTTCACCCCATCATTGATGATCCCCTCTGACACGGTCGATTACTCGGTACCAGGAGAACTCGTCATCCCGGTGGACGAGAGCTTGTCCGAGGCGCAGAAACCGGCTTGGTTGGTCGACGGTCAGCAGCGCAGCGCAGCGATCCGTGATGCCGATGTCGCCGAGTTCCCCGTCGCAGTCGTTGGCTTCATCACCGACTCCGAAGAGGAGCAGCGTTCGCAATTCATCCTGGTCAACTCCACGAGGGCGCTGCCCAAGGGTCTCATTCACGAGTTGCTCCCCGACACCACCGGCCACTTGCCTGACGCGTACGTGCGCCGCCGCCTGCCTGCGCAGTTGATGACGCGCTTGAACGGCAAGCGCGAGAGCCCGTTCTTCCGCATCATCGCGTCACCGACTGCTCCGGACGGCTACATCAAGGACAACAGCGTCCTCAAGATGGTCGAGCACAGCCTCTTCGAAGGAGCGCTTTACCAGTACCGCAACCCCGTCGACGGCACTGGTGATGTGGATCGGATGCTCACCCACCTGATCGGCTTTTGGTCGGTCGTGCGCGAGGTCTTCCCCGAGGAGTGGAAGAAGCCTCCACGTAGTTCACGCCTCACCCACGGCGTCGGCATCCAGGCACTCGGCTTTGTCATGGACACGCTGACGGAAGACGTGCCGGCCGAAGGTGTGAAGACTGTGGAGCTCCGGAGAACCCTGGAGAGCCTGCGTCCCCATGTTGCGTGGACGTCCGGTACTTGGCAGTTCAGCGATGGTGAACGACGCTGGAACAACCTGCAGAACACGCCGAACGACGTCCGGCAACTCACCTCCCATCTGCTGAAGTTGTTGCGCAAACGCAAGCGCTGACGTTCGATTCACTAGGATAATGCGTCGGCATGCACAGCCCTGGGTGCTTGCCGTGAAGGATGTGAGCTGAGCGCGCTGATGATGCGAGCATCGGTACGCGGACCGGTGTTGCGCTGGTGCTGCCCGTCGAACGCGCCCACGAGACGTGTGCTGATTCACCACTCGGAGCCGCTGTCGAAACCGTCGAGGGGTGCTACTCGACGGTAACTTAGTCTGTCCCGTGCGTTGTGTAACGCGTGTGGTCGCAGGCGCGATTCCTCTTGTGCTCGGCGAGCCTGTGTCGACTGAGTCGGTGTGTCTTGTCCGGACGCGCGGTCTCCGATGTGAGTTCTCCGGACGGTCAGGGTGTCGAGTGCTACGATCGGGATGATGTCGTCATGGTGCGCGAGCGGGCCGGCTCGCTAAATGGGACTCCGTCGATGAACAGGTTCGTCGGGCAATGGGTTCAGGTGTCCGGCAACGGGCTGGGCTTCGGCTTTTGCAAGGCGAAGCGAGGCAACGACAGTGCGGTGGTCGTCTATACTGATGTGCCGCACGTCCACGAATCGGAATTAGTGGTCCCGGTTTCCCGTCTTACAGTTCCGAAGCTGCCGCCGGGCACGAGGATCTGGTTGGAAGGCGAAGTTTACGGCTGGCGAGCTGCGGAAGTAGCTGCAGCGGCCGGTTTCGGTGAGTACTGGGTGCGTGTGGCGGGCGCTTCGGGTCGTGATGTCAAGGTGCCCGGCCCGAAACTGATGGTTCGCTGGAACGAGCAACTGAGTGATCCGATCACCGCACTTGCGCAAGGCCTCTGCGACACTCCGGAGTACTACGCCGCCCGGAAGGGCTTTCGTGACTGGTTGATCGAACAACGGAGGTCGGCTCGAGGGTTTACGGCCGTACTCTCGGCTCCTGTCGGCTTCTACCAGCACCAGTTGGACACGGTCGCGAGGATGCTGGCCGATCCCGTCCTGCGTTACCTGCTCGCGGACGAGGTCGGCCTCGGTAAGACTGTCGAGGCGGGACTGGTACTTAGGCAGTTGCTGCTCGATGACCGCGACTTCAAGGCGCTGGTGTGCGCTCCGGTCACATTGGTGCAGCAATGGCGAGAGGAGTTGACCGAACGTCTCCTGCTTGACGCTGCCCTGGCCGAGGGGCGTCTTGAAATTATCTCTCACGAGGAGTTGCTCTCTCGGCACGATCTGACCTCGTTCGGCTTGGTGGTGATCGACGAGGCGCACCACCTTGTTGACCACCTCAGTTCGTTCGAGGCGACCCGCCGGGACCTGTACGACGTACGAGGTCTCCTGTTGCTGTCAGCGACACCGATGAAAGGAAACCTCCGGACTTTCCTCGGTCTGTTGAATTTGGTCGATCCGATGGCTTTCCCGCTGGATAGCGTCTCAGAATTCCGTCAGCGGGTCGAGTTGCGGGAATCGGCGGCGAGCAGCGTTCAGGTTCTTACCTCCCGCCGGTCTACGCTGCGTCAGCGACGTCTTGCGCTCGATGGATTGACCGCGTTACACGGCTCGGACTCAATTTTCGGGGATTTGGCCGATGAATGCCGAAAAACTGAAGACACTGCCTCTCCAAGGTGGCGGAGTCTAGCAGACTACGTCCGGGAGACCTATCGCATCAGCAGGCGCATGATTCGGCACCGGCGCAATACCGGGCCCGCTGCGGAGTACCCGGTGTCGGGACGGAAACCGACGTTTGTCGCTGTCGACGATCCTGCGCGGCCCGATGTCGACGACTTCCTGGACGAGTACCGGGAACGATTGGAGGGGCGGCTCGACGACCGGTTTTATGCTCGTACCGTCATGCACGGCCTCGGCGGCTCAGGCCCGCTCCTGCGGCATCTGGAAAGCTCACTGAACGTCAGCGGCGCGATACCTGACGATGTGCGCTCGTTGGTGGAGTCGACCGCAGCCCGCCTTCGGTTGCGGGGTACCAACACGCGGGTGAACTGCGCCTTCGAGGTGGTGGACGCGCGGATTGAAGCCGGGCAGAAGGTTGTGATGGTGGCGACTTCGGCGGACATGGCCGCCCACCTGTTGGAGTTGGCGCGATCACGGTGGGGTGGTTTGATCCGAGGGCACCTGAGCGGGATGACTCAGCAAGATCGTGACGACGGTGTCCTGGAGTTCTCGGAGTCACGTCACGTCCAGTTGCTGATCGGCGACCACAGCATCGAAGAGGGGCGGAACCTGCAGCGCGCCGATGTTCTCGTCAACTTGGACTTGCCGCTCGACTTCAACAGGCTGGAGCAGCGGATCGGTCGCCTCGACCGGTTCGCCCGTCGCTCAGAGCCGGCCGAGGTAGTTGTCTTGACTGAGCCCGCCAGTTCGTGGGTCTCTGCCCAGATCGCCATGCTCAGTGACGGTATTGGCATCTTCGAGTCCTCTGTCGCCACTCTGCAACGCCTGCTTGAGGAAGAACGTGAGCGCCTGATCCTTACGCTGGCGCACGAAGGGAGTGACGCTTTCACTCGCGACTTGGGAGCTCTGCGTTCCGCGCTCGATGAAGAGCGGAACGAGGTGGACCTTCTCGAGGAGATCGAATCCGTCACGGTCGCAGCCGACTTCGATGAGGTGGGCATGAGCGATCTGCGGGCAACCGACGACGACGTGGAAGGACTACGTCGAACCTTCACCCACTTCACTGCCGTGCGAGGCGGCGTCGCACTGCGCCCAGTGGAGGATCAGCACGGATTGGTGCGCTTCGGTCCCGTACCAGGGCGGCCCAGGCGAGCGGGTGTAGACCGCATCGGCGGACTCTCCGAGGACGCCACTCGTGAGGTTGCTGGACTGCTCAAGCAGACTTACGCTTACTCCCGTGACACCGCGACTGCTCGGCGGGGAGTTTCACTTCTCCGCCTTGGCGATCCGTTGGTTGACTGGCTCGAGGGCTACCTGCGACGAGATGAACGTGGGCGTACTCGAGCGATAGTGCGCCCCACCTCGGCTGTGCGTTCGCCGGAGTTGTGGTTGCACTGCGAATTTCTCGTCGAGTACGACGATTCGCACCTCGCCTTCGAGTCCGAAGGGATCCGGCGCAGGCTTCGCAGGCGCGGCGACGCTCTCCTGCCCCCCGCTGTCGTGGAGACCTGGACCGACGTGCATGGCGCGGCGTCACCGGATTTGCTGGAGGTCTTGCACGCGCCGTTCGACGAAGGTCATGACTACGTGCTGCGCGGGCAGTTGTGGCAGGCGGTCTTGGACGAGTTCCCGGAGTGGCGGCAACTCTGCCGGGCGAGTTACGAAGAGGCCCGTGCGCAACTCGCCTCGGCTGCGGCTCTGACATCGGTGCCGTCCGCTGCCGGCAGGCGCGCTGAGGCGGAGGTGGACTCGCGCTTGGCCGTACTGCGTGCCAGAGCGCGTCGGTTGCCGACGAACGCCGAGCGCGCGAGCGCTGCCCGCGATGTGCAGCAGGAGATCGAACTCGGAAATGCCGTGGTCAAGGGCGCGACCAAACCCGCGGTTTCGGTCATTGCGTGCGGAGGTGTGGTGCTGTGGCCCAAACGTTAGACGCTAGTCGGCATGCCTCTGCCGAGAACGAGCGAATGAGGGCCTTACTGGCAGACCCTGGCGTGGCTCTTGCTGAGCCGTTCACGGACGACCTCTACGTGAGGTTGGCCGAAGTGGTCTCGACGCGGTCGGCCGGAGGGATGGACCTGGCGGTGCTATTCCGCCAGCTCCTACGGCGCTCGAGCCTGCGTGAGGAGCGCGTCGAGCGGGTTGTGGTGGCGGACTCGTTGTCGGAGAGGTTACGGCCGGTCGCCGGCGCAACTTGGTTGCGTGAGGAGCGGGGCAATGTCTGGCATGCCATGCCGTGGGCGCCGACATGGCTGGACGAACCCGGTGTGCCGGATGCCGCCGCGAACACGGGGGCGCTGGCTTCAACCCGCTTCACCCCGGCCGATATCGCCGCGGACCCGTTCTTTACGCGCTTGACCAGGTACGAGAGTTACCGGACGCCGGGACAACGAGCGGCGTGCCGAGCCGTGGTTTCGGTTCCGCCCGGCAGTTCGGTCATCGCCATGCTCCCGACCGGATCAGGGAAGACAGAGGTCGCTCTCTGTCTCGCGAAGCGCAAGGACCACGCCGTTTGTCTGGTCATCGTGCCTACAGTGGCTTTAGCTTCCGATTTCGAACGGCGTTTCCGCGATCACTACTCGAAACTGCACCCGAGGGCGAAAAAGGACGCCATGACGTTCGCTTGGACCAGCAAAACGCCTAGCAACGAACGGGAGCGGATTCGTACGGCCCTGCGTGAGGGCCGGCAGCCCATCCTGGTGACCTCGCCGGAATCGGTAGGCCGGGCGTTACGCGCTGTGCTGCTAGAGGCAGCCGAGAACGGTCGTCTGGGCAGCATCGTGGTGGACGAAGCGCACCTCGTCACCCAGTGGGGACGTGATTTTCGTCCGGAGTTCCGTACGCTCAGCCACCTCCGTGCGGAGTTGTTCGATGCGGTCCGCGCGAGCGGCGAGGAGTTGCCCGTCACTCTGCTCCTGAGCGCAACTCTGGGCGCGGATGAGCTCGAAGACCTGCACAAGCTGTTCGGGGAGCCTGGTCCTACGACGTTGATCGCCGCCAACGCGCTACGCCCCGAGCCCGACATCTGGATCGCGGACTCGGACGATCCCGACGAGCGGGCCGACCGGGTGTTCGAGACACTCGCTAACACACCGAGGCCGGCAGTCCTCTACGTGACCAAACCGGAGGTAGTACGTTCTTGGATTGATCGGTTGCGAGATCGCGGCTACCACCGTATTTCGGAGGTGACCGGCAAAACCAGCGTCGACAACCGCGCCGAGGTGCTTGCTGCGCTCCGCGGCGGGGAGGATGCAGCGCCTCGAACAGATCTCGTCGTGGCGACGTCTGCGTTTGGGCTGGGGATCGACTATCCCCACTTGCGGACAGTCGTGCACGCTTGCCTGCCGGAGACAGTGGACCGCTGGTACCAGGAGTTGGGACGCGCGGGGCGTGACGGGCAGGCATCGGGCGAGTTCCTGCTCACCGCACAGTCAGTGGATTTGCGGGAGGCTGAGAGCCTGACGACGAAAGTCCTCACGCCTGAGAACGCAAACGTGCGTTGGAACGACCTGTGGGCGCATGCGAAGGACCAGCACGACGTCCACTTGCTGGATCTCGAAGGCAATCGTGGCACGATCGGTGAGGGGTCATACAACCGCCGATGGAATGCCCAGTTGATTCAAGGGCTGGTCGAGTTGGATGTCCTCCGGCGCCACAGGGTCTACGTCGAGGACGTCCTCATGTCGACCGAAGAGGGCGAGCACGACTGGGTGGCCGTCGGACTGCTTCGGCCGATTGCGGGCGACGAATCATTCTGGACTGGAAAGTGGGCGACATGGCAGAAAGCGCAGTGGCAGCGGTCTCGTGACGCATTGACAGCCATGCAGAGTGTTGTCGTGGCGGAGTCGCCGGCGTGCGCCGCGATCGCTGAGTACTACCGAGCAGGCCCTACCGGCTATGATCTTTTCGGCGTGGCAGCCCAGTACGTCGAGCCGGAATCCAGGTGTGGCCGGTGTCCCGGTTGCCGGCGCCGCGGCGTTAGACCGCCCCGCGACCCTCCGCCGCGTCCTCCGCAGCGTTGGCCCGTTCCGGCGAGGACCGGTGCGAGTTTGTCCGACTTGGTCGAAGCGGTCGGAAGCGGTAGCGCTCCAGTGCTGTTGTGGACGGACCGGCACGCCGACGTGGCTCCGAAACTGGCCCGTGCTCTGGTCCGCCGGGGCGTCAACCACCTCGCGGGCAGGATCGGAGACACCTTGCCGGACGCGCCTTGGCTGTTCGTCGATCCGGATCCGGTCCACCCCGTGGATTTGACACCGTTTTCGTCGTTCGTGGTCTACCACCCGGATCAAAGGGTGCCGGCTGCCTGGCTCAACGCGAGGGCGCGCTTCGGCAACCGGGATCCGCATGTCAGCGTTGTCGACGTCCTGCTCGTCGGACCGAATGCTCGGATAGACGGTCGGCATGTGGTCCGCGACCTCAGGGCGGTCCACGCCGACACTGCACTTGAGATACTGGGAGGCTGAGTGCTGGATTTCCTCGACACGCATGCTCGCGCTAGCGCGCAGGCTCTACTGGTCGTGTGCCGTTGCCTCGCTTCGCAGGCCAAGGGCCAAGACAGTGACGACCTCCGGGAGGCCCTTCAGCCCGGATCCCTCGTCAAGCCGACCGACTTGAGGAGCGGCATGCTGGGGCCCGCGCTGGCTGTCGGCAAAGGCCTGGGTTTCATCGAATCGTCCGAGGGCAAACCACCGTTGTGGACGCTGTCCAAGGCCGTCGATAGGAGGACCCTCGAAGATTCATCTGACAGCACGCGAGCTTTCTACGGCAGTGTGTTGCATACTCTCGGAACGCGGGCCGTTGCCGCAGCCGAGAGTGGAGACAAGGTCTCTGACATCGCCTTAGGTTTCGTCTGGTTGGCTGCGCAGGATCCGCTCGAGCCCATATCAACCAACTGGGGCGAAAGAGCGGAAGACTCGATCATCAAAGCGGGACTGGACTCCGAGATCAACAACGGGACCCAGTGGATCCCGTTTTGCCGTTGGGCGACAAGCCTCGGTCTGGCCGTCGAGAGTTCGCTGAGTTCCAGGCGCTCTTTCCTGATCCCCGATTGCAGTGGCGCGATTCGGCGAATTTTGCCGCGCCTTCCCCGATCTCTGCCGGCTGAGCAGTGGCTCCGCCAGGTGTATTCGGCCCTGCCAGTGCTGGGTGATCCTCAACTGACCAAGTTGGTCCCGGGGTTGCCCACCAGACAGGCGTCGGTGGTCAGTGGCTCGCTTGCATTGGCATTGCACAAGCTCGCACGCGCGGGCCTCATCGAATTGATTCCGTCGGAAGACGCCGTGGACGCCGTGCTGGTCCGCTTGGGAAATCAGAGCAAGCGCGTCAGCAAAGTGCGGATCTTGGAGGAGGCGGCATGACCACGATGCAGGGCTTCCGGTGCTGGCACGCGGATGCGGTCGGAAAGACCGTCTACTCGGACATCGGTGCGTTGCCCGGTGACGCCGACGCCGTCTTCCTGGCGGCACACTCCCCGATGTCGCTGACGCACGTCCGGGGTGCCGAAGTGGTCGACGGCGACGGCAGCGAGCGTGACGTCCTCGAGGCGCTCATGGCCGCCACAGGCGATCCTGACCGGAACACGCTCATCGCCGTGACTGGCGTCCCGGGCGCAGGCAAGAGCCACGTGGTCCGGTGGGTGAACGCGCATCTCAAACTCGACGAAGAACGCTTCCACGTGCTTTACGTGCCCCGGGCGATCCAGACGATCAGGGACCTGCTCCGCCGCATCGTCCAGGGCCTACCTGGAGACAGCGGGCGGGAGATGCTGGAGCGGGTCGACGCCGCGGTGATCCGCGCCAGTCCGGCTGAGTTGCGCGACCGTCTCCTGGAGGAGATGCGGTACGCACTCACCTGGATTCTGGAGCCACAGCAGCCGAAGGCAGCGGAGACGGAGGACGAACAGGGAAGGCGTGAGGACCGCAACAATCTGCTCGGCGAGCCGGACGACCAGGGCAAACGGCGACATGGTCTAGCCGACCTGCTCGCGGTCTCGCCAGTGAACCAGGCATTGCTGCGCCCGGGCGGCGTGCTCGACAACATCGTGAAGTCGGTCCACGCAGAGACGTCCCGGCGTGACGGGGCAGGTAGCCGGTTCGAGGTCGGCGACCTGCCGCTGAAGGAACCCGGCGTCCGATCCGCTTTGCGGGGCGACGAAGAGCTTCTGGACCTCTGGACATTCGTGCTCCAGGATCCTGAGGCAGCCGTTGACCTGCTCAATGAAGCTGTGCAGCAGGCGCTGCTCAGGGCTCTCGGTCTGCGTGCGACGCAAGGGGAAACCTTGGACGTCGTCTTCCGGCAGGCCCGTGAATTCCTACATCACGAGGGCAAGGAACTCGTGCTGCTCTTCGAAGATCTGGCCCAATTCGGTCTGATCGACGGCGAGCTCTACGACCAGTTCTCAACTCAGCCGGGTTCTAGCACGGCGCCCCTGCGGGTGGTGTTCGCGGTGACCGACGGGCCTTTCGAGAGGATCGTGGGCACCGTGCGGTCGCGGCTGACCCACCACTTTAAGGTCGCTGACGACGCTCTGAAGGACCGTGAAGTATTCCTCTCTCGTTACCTCAACCTCGTGCGTCTCGGGCGCGACGAGGTCGAATCCGCTTGGCGCCGCGCCTCGGTCGAAGATGACCAGGACTGGGTGAGGAACGCCTGCGACTCGAACGAGTACGGAACGCCCTGCCCGATGCGGAGCAAATGCCATTCCGACTTCGGGGCGGTTGAGGTTCCGGGGCTGGGTGCAGTCGGCCTTTACCCGTACAATAAGACGGCGATGCGGCGAGCGCTGGACAGGCCTTTGCCGGAGTCCGCCACTCCTCGGAGCGACCTGGACGTCTGCGTTTCCGAGTCGTTGCGCGAAGCTCATCACCACATCGGTCGTGGCACCTATCCCCACGCTCTGGCCTTCGAGAAGTTCAACTCGGACATCACTCGCCCAAAGCAGGTCGTCCTTGCCGGAAGGACCGGTGATGAAGCCGAACGCCTCTACCGCGCACTAGTCCTGTGGGGTGACGAGGAAGATTTGGCGCCCGCGGTCCTGGAAGCCTTCAAGCTGGCCGACGTGCTGGGAGATGGCGCAGTGGGGAGTCCTGCGGTCCCCCCGGTGGCTTCGGCGGAGCATATCGGTGTGACAAGCGGTGGGGCCACTGAACGTCCGAAGCCCGGGCGCCTTCAGGTGCAAAGCCCGTTACCGGACCTGTTCAAGTGGGAGACTGGTGGGCGGCTTTCTGAGCCGGACGTGAAGTCTTACCGCAAAACGGTGTACGAATTGGTGAAGGGACGGCTCAACCTCGACCACGATCTCGTACACTCGGGCAGCATTGCTCAAGAATTGATCAGTAACATCTTCGCCGTCACGTCGTTCGACTTCGGCGATGAGGCGTACGGGCGAACTGCGGGTCGCAATGCTGTCCGGTTTCGCTTCGAACGGAATTCGAACGACGTGAAGGTGCTCGCGGCAGCCCGGTGGTTCGCAGAGCACGGCCACTGGCTTCCGGACGAGGGCCACTGGCCCTGGCCTTCCGGCTACGACCCAGTGGACCTCATGCTGACCCTCGAACAGCGTCTTGACGAATGGGCCGGTGAGGTCCGCGCCGAGGTGTTGACCAGGCGGAACACCAGGGATCTCGCGCGCGCCGCCGTTGCGGCGCGCGCGATCGCATTAGTATGCGCGGGCGTTGACCTGGACTCGGCGGCTGGCCTCCGCGCGTGCCTGTCTGTCGTGCCGACGTCTGGTGAGCCCACGACCTCGACGTGGTCCGCTGTCGAGAACGTTGCCCGGACACTGCTGGAAAAGACGGCGATTTCGAGCCTCATCGGCGATCTGGCTTCCGTGCGCCAAGGGACTGGAGGTCCGCAACTCATCGATGTGACCGTGCTTGACCAAGACCTCGAGGTCGCACTTGCGAGACCGACCCATTATCTCCAGCAGGTAGCAGATGGCTTCAGGGAGGTGGAACCGATCCTGGCCGCCGAGGCGGCCGCATTGCTCGCCGCCGTGATGCAGTGTGCTGATGACACCGTCGCGCAAGCACGTCAAGCCCTCGAAACGGTGGAGGAGATCCTCGGCGGCAGCAGAGTTCGCGTCGTGGCCAAAGAGGCCGAGGAATTCGGTAGCCGCGCTTTGAAGAGTCAGTTCTTCCGCCCACGTGATGGTTACAGCGAGTTCTCCGACGCGGTGCAAGTGCTCAAGCAGGCGCCCATCGACCTACCGCAGCGGTGGGAGGTCGACGCCGGTGTTCCGGCTGGTGACGAAGCGGTGCGCATCCAACGCTGGATGTGCACCGCAGTCCGGGTGGCGAATGCGCTTGAGGTGATCCGGCACACCGCTGCGCTGACCAGAGAGGAGTGCTCCCACAACACTCCGGAATCGGGAGACTTGGACCAGCGAGAGGCATTTGTGCACGAGAAGTTGATCGAGGTAGAGCAGCGTCTTCGTGTGCTCGCTGGCAACGGCGGCGCTCGTGGTTGACTCAGTGCCGACGTGGTTGTCCGAAGCGCGCCGGGCCGTCGATCGCGCGGGAAACGACAAGCAGATCCAAGATCGCCTCTCTCACCTGACGGCCGTCGATGATGAGTTGCATCGGTGTCTCGACCAACTGGCTGATCTCGTCGAGGCGGCCGAGGCTGGGCACGGGACCTGGTGGTCATCTCTCGACGTCCCGTCGAAGGTTTTCACGGACTTGAAGTCCGCGCGCAAGTCCATCGATCCACGTCAGTGGAGCCGTGCGCGCAATGCGCTCGAAGAAGTATTCAAGCAGGCCGATACTGAAATCCGTACGTCCTGGCAGGGGTACGTGACTGACCTCGCGGGCAACGCCGGGGATCTCCGGAAGTTGGTCCGCGTCCTCGGTGCGGCCCCCGCTCTTGCCGAGGAGGCCGCAAGGCTCGACGAAGCCCTGGCCCAGTTGAACGTCTCCCGCGGCAAACTTCCCGACAAGGAGTCGGTCGCCAAAGCTCGTGCCGCGGCCGACCTCCTTGACCGACTGGCTGACAAGCTGCCCCACGATGTGAGAGATTTTCTCACGGCGGCAGCAAGGGGGACAGGTGCTCCACTCGACTTGTTGACACCGGAAGTCCTCGCCTGGCTCACGGTCAACTCCGCAGTGGACGAGTTTCGCATCATCGTTGCCGGAAAGGGACGGGGGCAGGCACGTGGATGAGCTGGCCTTGATGGCGCTGACGGCGCTCGAACTTCGGGAAGTGGAGTTGCTGGCGTGGGGAGCCGTCGGCGCTGAGTGGACGGCCGACGAGGTGCTCGGAATCTTCGCCGAGTCGGGGGCAGGGCAAACCGAGTTCGATCGCCTGCTGGACGCTCTGTTGATCGTGCGCACTCCCGAGGGCGGCTATCGGTCACGGAGTGCTGAAACGGTGCGTCTGCTGGCCACTCTGCGCCAGTCCTACCGCAGTAGGCGGGTGAGCGAAGGCAAGCCGCTCATTCTCGACCATAGGTTCCTTCATCGTCCGCGACGCAGGCCGGCGCGAAACATTCCGGCTGAGGCCGTCCTCGATGAGGTGCGGGGCCGACTGGGCGCCGCTGGGTACGAAGCCGCGATGGCCATTGTGCCTCCCGATTTGTCCGGGTTTCAGCGACGCAGCACCGAAGCGGTGCTGACCGCTCTCAGCGCTGCTCGCGCGGCTGGTGTGATGATCTCGGCCGGCACGGGTAGCGGCAAGACGCTCGCCTTCTATCTGCCGTTGTTGGCGTGGCTCACCGATCAATTGGCCGCGCAGCAGGTCAAGGGGACCCTGGCCCTGGCTCTCTACCCCCGCAATGAGCTGCTGAAGGATCAGTTGCGGGCGCTGTTGGAGTACCTCGATCGGATGTCACGCGCAGGCTTGGGGACTCCGGCGATCAGCCTGGCCACCTGGTTCGGCCAGACGCCGTCCGACGCCCAGCAGGTGCGCAAGAGTTGGACCAGGAAAGACCGCGATTACGTGTGCCCGTTCCTGCGGTGCCTCGTGTGTGGCGATGATCTTGTTTGGCGCGGAGCGGATCTCGAAGCCAAGCCGGCTCGCGAGCGGCTGTTCTGTGCGAGGCCGGAGTGTGATGGCAGGATCGACGGAACCCGTCTGCGCCTGACCCGGAGCAGCGCGCTGAACAGTCCCGCTACCGTAATGCTGACGACTACGGAATCACTCAACCGCCAACTCTCGGCACCGGGCAACCTGGCCGCGTTCGGCGTCGGAGTGCCGTCCGTGAAGCCATCGGCGACCCTTGCGGCGGTTCTCCTGGACGAGGTGCATACATATGAAGGGGCGACGGGCGCGCAGAACGCGCTGCTCCTTCGGCGCCTAACGCATGCTATGCGCCGCAAGCCGGTGTGGGTCGGGTTGTCAGCGACTCTTCTGAACGCGGGTGAATTCTTCTCGCGTCTGGTTGGCATCTCTACCGCGGACGTGACCGTGGTGCAGCCGGACCCGACGGAACTGGTGGATTCGGGTGCGGAGTACCTCCTGGCTCTGCGGCATAACCCATACTCCCAAACCGGGTCATTGTCAGCGACTATCCAGACTGCAATGGCCCTGACTCGGTGTCTTGACAGCCTCGTCGACGACCCGATAGAGCCACCCCCGACGTCCGATGGAGTGGCTGGCAAGCGCGCCTTCGTCTTCACCGACAAGTTGGACAGCACGAACCGGTTGTACTGGGACCTGTCGGATGCCGAAGACGTCAACAGCGCCAATCGGTGGCGCGGGCGGAGGCCGCGAACCCTTGCCCATCTCCGGGCGTCAGAACAACGTGCGCTGAACCCCGATCACCGTGAGCCTGCCGTCGGGCGCGACGCCGATGGTCAGTGGTGGTGGTTGCCGGAGCAACTGGGCTACGGCCTGGAGGCGGACCGTTCGCTGCGTGTCGGTCGCACGAGCTCCCAGGACAGAGGTGTCGAGTCCGACGCTCAGGTCGTGGTGGCGACCGCCACCTTGGAAGTGGGGTTTGACGACGACCGCGTCGGCGCCGTCATCCAGCATAAGGCGCCTCATGACGCGGCACAGTTCCTCCAGCGCAAAGGCCGTGCTGGACGTAATCCGCTCACTCGTCCGTGGACTGTTGTGGTGCTGAGTGACTGGGGCCGCGATCGCCAGGTGTGGGACGCCTACGACGCACTCTTCGATCCGGAGCTCCCGCCGCGCAACTTACCGCTGGAAAATCTCTACGTGCTGCGGATCCAAGCGGTCTACTCGTTGCTCGATTGGTTGGCGGTGGAGTTGCGCTACACCAATCGACAATCCACGTGGGTCGACCTCGCCGGTCCCGCCGAGCAGTTGTTCCGCAACCCTCGAGCACAGGAAGAGGCGCGTGAGCGCCAGCGGAAGCTGATGGTCAAGCTGGAGCAACTGCTCCGGCCGGGGCCGGAGCGCAAGCGTCTGCGCAAGCACCTTCGCGATGCATTGGCCCTCGGTTCCGACGAGTTCGCCGAGTCGATCGTCGACACGCTGTTGTGGGAGTCGCCGAGGCCGTTGCTCCTAGCGGTTGTCCCCACCATACGGCGTAGGTTGGAGCAGCAGTGGAGTGGTGAGCAGCCGGCGGACGACGACATCCGTCTGCAGACGAGGACGCCTCTACGGGACTTCGTTCCCGGAAACCTCTTCGACGACTTGATGGTGCCCGACGTCGAGCTGCTGGTACCTGGCCGGGGTAATCGCCCACAGGTGGAGCAGTTGCCGGCCCTGCGCGCGTTACGCGAATTTTGCCCGGGCAACGTGAGTAGACATTTCGGTGTCTACGCTGAGAACAAGCGGCACTGGGTCCCACTTCCCGCCCAGATCCCCGGTGAGGCCGAGATCCAGGTCGAGGTGGACTCGACCTTCAAGGCCGATTTCGTCGACGCTGTCACCGTCGATCGGACTCGGGTGACCGTGTACCGGCCGACCGCGGTGACTTTGGAACCCGTACCCAGCGACGTTCGAGACTCCTCCTCGGTCGCCCCCGACTGGGAGTTCCACGTGACGCCGCTGGGGCATGGCATCGCCGTGAGCCTGGGACGGGGCACCGATCGGCTTCTCACGGGACTGAGCTTCCATCTGCACGTTCAAGGCGGCGGTGTCCGCACTATCAGGTTCGCCAGGACGGCCCGCGGAACGATGTGGGACCAGACCGGCCCCGCGCCGCGACCGGTCCGGCTCGTCTTCGGTACGGGAGTTCGGGACGACTGGGTCCCTGGCGCCGTCGGGGTGGACGTCCACTGCGACGCAGTCACAGGGATCGTCCGTGTGCCTGATGTCCCTGATGATCCAACGTCCGCGGAACGAACAAGCAGGCTCAGGTACCTCCTTACTGCCGAGGCGGACCTGCCCGAGCCCATGTCCGTGTTCGATCGTGACAGGCTCGTTCAGGTCGTGACCTTGGTGATCGCCGGTACGCCCGACGGCAAGCGTGCACCCGCGTCCGCGGACGAGTGGACGCAGCGGATGACGTCGGCCGCAGACATCCTCGGGCTGCTCAAAGCGGACGATCACGAGGGCTCTGACGCGAACTCATGGCGTGGTTGGTTTGTCGATGATCAGGTACTCAGTGCCGTCCGGGAGTCTGTCGAAGAGGTCTTCCGCGCCCAGCGCACCGCGCCGTGGCTGGCGTGGTGGCGGCGGGGATACACGCTTTCCGCAGCAACATTGGTGCTCAACGCGCTGGCAGCTCGGTGCCCCGGGGTGGATCCAGAAGAGTTGACAATCGACCTCGATCCCGGCAAGGACGACGTATTCTGGATGACGGAACGCTCACCCGGTGGCACCGGTCAAGCCGAGACGTTCCATCGGGTGCTTGTTCAAGCCCCGGACGCGTTCGGCCGTGCGTTGGAAGATTCTCTCCGTCCCACGACCGCCGACACCGCGGACGAGGAGTTGAGCACCTTGGTGCGGCTGAAATCGCCCGAGGTCGTCGATTCGCTAGCGCGTCTGCGCGCGGCTTGGCGGAAAGGGCACACAGCAGTCGCGGAAGCAGTGCGAGCGGTCGAGGAGGCGGCGCGCCGTCACGACATCAACCTCGGCGGACCGGCCCGGTCGGCTCTGAGCACTCGGATCGCCGGCCCCGGTGCTCACCCGAACTTGGTCGCTACTCTCGTCTCGTGGCTCGATCTTCGGGACCGTGTCACGCGTGATAAGGGGATTGTGGTGGATCCGCGAACTCTCGGTGCATTGGTCGGCGGGGATCAAGTCCTGGATGGGGTCCTGCACCTCGGTGGTGGTGACGTGCAGCCCGAACGACGTGCTCGGGCGGTGGCCAATGTGCTGTGGCCTTGGGGACGTGTGCCGCAGCCGCCGTCGGCCGCGTACAGCCGCGTTCCCGAGGTTTCGTTCGACCGGTTGCGTGAGCAGTTGCAACTCTCGCCCGAGTCCGTCGACATCGTCGGCTGGGACGATGAGAGCCGTAGTCAGGTGCACAAGGCTCTGCTTCAACACGGAGAATTGATACTCCGGATCGGCCACGCTCAGCACACCGTACTTCGCACTGTTCTTCTCGACCTGCAAACCTTTCCGGTGGAGGTGGGAACGCTGTTGACGCATCCTGTCGTCGTGGGCCTGAACCGTTCGACTCGCACTGTGGAACTCCGGCTGCTGCTGCGGGAGGCACTATGACGCGCGTCATCCGCAAGTCTAAGGCTCAAAGCGCCGGCGATGTGCTCGACTTGTTGAACGCCCTGTTCACGGCGGAACTGATTGCTCCCAGCAGGTGCTTATGGCTGGTATCGCCTTGGATTTCCGACGTGGAGATCATCGATAACTCGGCCGGTACGTATCCAGTGCTAGCGCACTACGGGAAAAGGGTTGTCCGACTAGCCGAAGTGCTGGGCACGCTCGCCATGGCTGGCACGAAAATCGTCATCGCCACCACGCCGGACTTGGCCAACAGTACCTTCATTCGGCGAATGCAACTCCTACGCAGGGACCTCCATATCGAGCAGGTGGTCGACATCCAGACGGACTACAGTGGAAGGCTGCACACGAAGGCCCTGACGGGTGATGACTACGCCTTGGCTGGCAGCATGAACATCACCTTCAACGGGATCTTCATCCGGGAGGAGCAGGTCGAACTTAAGACTGACACTGAATACGTCGCTCAAGCCAGAATGGATGCGTACGACCGGTTCGGCGGTGTGCTGTGAACATTACCGAGCTTCTTCAGCGGTGCATGGGAGACGCCGAGCAGTTCAAGGACTTCCGCGAGAGGGTCGAGTTGCTCGTCGAAGAGCAGGCTCGCAGCTGGGATGGAGGGCCTGGGGGATGGCTCGTTGCGCCGGTAAACCGCCTGCCCCGAGGTTTTTATCTGATCTCCAGGGATCCCGAGGGGCAGCGACGTGGGCGAGAGGTGCTCAGGGGATTCCTCGGACCCGCCGAAGCGGATTTCGAAACAACGCCGCTGGCGCCTGATGCGCAACAGGTGGATAAGTACTTGGTGGAAGCTGGATTCGGCTATCTGGCCAGCGTGACGCGGAATGGCTCGACTACGCGCGAGCGGTTGCTCGTAGCCTTAGAAGACATGCTGGCCACCGTCAGCGGGCGGGAGTTGAGGGCTAAACGCCCGCAACCGTCGCAGTACCTTGATTTGTTGCGCGACTTCCGGCTGGCTCTCGCCCAGGGTGACGGAAGGCAAGCAGATGACGCGCTGAACAACCTGCGTCTGACCGGCAGGTTGAGCGCCGAGAACCTCAGGTTTCTGAAGGTAGAACTCCTGGGTGCCCTCGGTCGGTGGGATGAACTGCGAGGGCAGGATTTCCTGATCGAGTTGCTCAGAGCTCGTCGGCCCAGGGCGATCAACGAGTACCTGATGGAGATGATCTGGCGCACCGAGATCGGTGAACTGGTCGCTCGTGACACCACTCCGGACGCCATCTACACCGAGCACAACCTCGGCTCGCGCTATGGAAACGTCTTGAGTGCGGTCGATGTGCCGAACACCGAGCCAGGGCGCGCCTTGAGCGTCGTCGTGGCCACCGCTTTGAACGATGAGGAGCGGCTGCAGCGGCTCCTCGCGGGTGCTGTCGATTCGTCGGAGCAGGAACTCCTCCGCGGAATAGCGCGCCACCGGCTGTCGGCCGCGACGCCGGAAAGCCTTGGCATAAGGGATTTGTTCGAACAGGGACAACGCGGCGCCGTCGTCAGAGCTTTCGTTCAGGCGCCGACTCCCGAGACCGCAGAGTTCGCCGTGGAGTCGATCCTCGAAGCCGAGGACGCGACGCGCGCTGGGCTTGTACTCGAGGCTGTCCAGCAGTTCGTCGATGCCGAACTGCTCGTTCCTGGGCGACGGTTACGCCGTGACATCGAAGAGCTTGCCGTGTTGGCCGGTTCTCGGTGCGCAGACTGGAGTGAGTGGGGCGTACGGATCGGCAATCGCGAGCCTTGGCCGGATGGAGCACGGGTCCTTCGAGCCCAGCACGGTGAATGGACCTCCATCGAGCAACTGTCCTCGAAACAGGTCGAAGCCCTGGCCTACAACCTGCTGGGCGCGTGGGAAGGAGCGAATCAGGAACAAATCCTAGCTGCACTAGATGTCTTGTGCGAGGAGGCAGCCACCGTGACTGCTGTGCCGCACGCTGCAGAGTTCTGCGACGCCGTGCAAGTTCTGCTCGCTGAGCAGAACAACCTCAGCGGTCCCGTCCGCGAAGCGTACCTTCGGCTGCTGGATCAGGTCTTGGCCGGCGCTCCGACAACGGAGCGGTACATACAAGCCGTGGCTCAGGCTATGAATCTGTGGACCCGGATCAGCGCTCCGACCACCGTCGACTGGGGGATCGGCCTCGCGGACCTGCTGCTCATCCACCCGTCGGCGGACCTAGGCGTACGGGTCGAAGCCATCAGTGCCATCGTGGGGAAGGCGCGGGACTTCGGTCAGCGCTCTTCTCTGCGTCAACGCACGGAAATCGAACTTCTGGCGGTGGAGATCGGCATCCCGCCTCGTCAACTCGCACCGGCTACGACGGGCGTCGATGTCGTGTGGAGCAGGCTCGACGGTCAGCTGGTAGGTGTCTACTCTCTTCTGCCGAGGGCCGCCGAGTCCCTGGAGCGTCGTTTGAAGGCTCTCTGCTCTCCCAAGTCGGTCGAGGGGAACGCGGACCGGGTGTCCACATCAGCGCTGAAGAACCTGGCCGACAAGGCCGACTTCATGATCGTGGACACGTGGCACGCTTCTCATGCCGCGACCGGCGCCATCGACGCGGTGCTGCCCAGAAACAAGCAGATCTGCCCGCAGGGGCGCGGCGTGTCCAGCTACCTTCAGGCGTTGGAGCAGGCGTTGTTGGCAAGGGATGCCTGAATGGCCGATTACCCCGGCTGCCTGTCAAGCCCTAAGCCGGCAGAAGGGCTCTAGTGCCGCATCAAGCAACGTTGGGTAGGTAATCCGGTCGGCGGATCTTGGAGTTGACGGCGAAGTGGCGTTTGGGGTGGCAATGGCGGTTGCGCCAGCGGAAGTAGCCAGCGATGGCGGCTTCCTGGGCGGCGTGGCTGGGATAGTCGCTGCCATCGAGGGTGAAGTAGCGGACCGCGGTGAACTCGCACTCGATCCAGTTCAACCACGACGCGTGGGTGGGCGCGTAGACCAGCTCGATGTCGTTGGCCGCGCACCACGCGGCGACCTCGGCCTTGGCGTGCGGTCCGTAGTTATCGCAGACGAGGTAGAGCTTCCCGGCGGGGAAGCGGCGGGGGCGTTGCTTGCAGAAGTCGAAGAACTGCGGCCAGCGCTTGCGGTCACGGAACCGACAGAACATCTGCCCGGACGCGAGGTCGAGCGCGGCGAACATGTGCCGGACCCCGCCGGTGCGGGTGTAGGTCGCGCGCAACCGGGCCGGGCAGCCGGCGGGAAACCAGCCCCGGCCGGGGCGTGGCTGCAAGTTCAGCGGCCCGAACTCATCGACGCAGATCACCCGCCCGTCGGCGGGCGGGTGATCATAGAGGTCAAGGATGCGGGTCTTCTTCGATATGAAGTCCGGGTCCTTGCTCGCTTTCCAGGTCTTCGTCGCCTGCCACGACACACCCTCCTTGCGCAGGATCTGCCGGACGGTCTCGGTGCTCACCACCAGCCGCGCATGCTCGGCCAGATGCTCGACCAGCTTGGCCAGGCTCCAGGTCGTCAGCGGCAATCCCAGCTCAGCCGGTTTTCAAGCGGCGATGCGGCAAATCTGCTCACGGGCGGCCAACCCGAACTTACGCGGTCGGCCGCCCCTCCATTTTTGGGGACAACGCCACGAACCCGGACTCGTTGAATGCGTGGGTCACCTCCCGCACATACCCCTCCGTCGCCGCGAACATCACCGCGATCTCCCGGGCGGACCTGCCTTGCACCGAGGCCAGCACGATCCCGGACCGCCGCAGCCGCACCCGGTCCTTCGCCGACCTAGTGATCTTGACCAGCCGCTGGGCCTCCTCCGGCTCCAACGACCGCGCGAACACCTCCGGCTGACGCGCCATGGCTCACCTCCACCGGCCAGCCTCGCGATCAACAGCCCGGATGTCCACGCGACACGATTACCACGTCAACGTTCCTTGTCGAGGCACTAGCCTCACGTACCTGGTGCCCCCGGCAGGATTCGAACCTGCGACACCCGCTTTAGGAGAGCGGTGCTCTATCCCCTGAGCTACGAGGGCTGACACTTCGTGGACAGCCTACCCGACAGTCGACACAGGGGCGTAGGGCCCGCAGGTGCCCGTTGAACGTGCCCCCGGGCTCGCTCAGCGCACCTTCCGACGCTACTTTCGTCGGTAAGCGACAGGACGGGAACCGCGGTGCGTACCTACTACGACCAGGACGACTACGACGGCTACGAAGCAGGTCAGGACCTCCTGGTCCGCCGCTTCACCTCCTGGGCTGACGCTCAGCGCCTCGAGATCGACCCGTATGCCGTCGTCTCGGCGCTTCAGTTCCGGCACACCTCCGTCGATGGGCGGCTCGCTCACTGGACTGCCGCGCTGGTCCGGGACTTCCTGCTGGAGTACGTGCCGCGCACGCTGTCGGCCACCGCCGATGAGGCCGCTCTCGTGCCTGAGACGCTCCGGCTGTTCCTCCGGTACCTGCACGAGACCGGGCTGGCCGACCCCATGGGCGAACCACACGCCGATCTCGAGGACGCCGTCGCGAAGGCGGCGGCCGAATTCCCCGCCGCGATGGCCGACGAGCGCAAGTTCGGCGTCAGCAAGTACTGGGTGATGACCGCCGCCCGGAAGGGGATCGACCGGGCGGACCTGGATGCCATGAACGCTTTCTTCGCCGAGGTACGCGAGGGCCGGCACGACCACGACCCCGAGCTCCTCGAGGAACTCGTGGCCCGGCAGTACCTCGAGCAGCCCGAACGCGCACTTCCGCAACTGCCGGTCGCGCTGCCGCCCGAGTCGGAACTCGCGGATGCCGCGGAGAACTCGTCGCTGGTGATCAAGCTGCGGAAGTTCGACGAGTGGGTGGGTGACGGCCGGACACTGACCGGCACCGGCACCCTGAAGCTCGCCGATGCCCGCGAACTGGTGTCGCTGCTGGACACCGGCGATGAACTCGACCGTGCGGGCAGCAGCGTCCGCAGCAGCGCCGATCTGCCCCACCTCGCCGTCCTGTTCGAGGTCGCCAAGCGCGCGCGGGTCGTGCGCGTGGTCAAGGGCAAGCTGGTGCGCGTGGCGAAGGCCGCTCCTGTCTTGAAAAACGCTCTTGCGTTGTGGACGGCGGCGTTCGACGCCGTTCCCGGGCCGGGCCTGCTGGTCAAGCAGGGCGGCTGGGGCCCCGGCTACGCCGAGCTGCTTGACAGCCGCCTCGACATCGTGCTGCCGGACGTGCTCAACACCCTCTACGGCATGCCGGAGCCGATTCCCGTGGTCCGGCTCGCCGAAAGCGTGTGGCTGTCCTGTGTCGAAGGCGGCTTCCTCGATCTGGCACCGTCGAGCGAGCCGATCTGGCGGGACGGGCTCGCGGGCGAGTTCCGCCGGTTGCTCACCACGCTGGCCGGATTCGGTGCGGTCGAGCTGACCACCGGCCCGGCCGATCCGATGTACAGCATGGATCTGGTGCCGGAGAACGCCGAGCTCCCGCCCGACGTCAAGGGCCGGCTGCGGACCGCGCTCGATGCCCCGTCGCTCGAGCTGGTCGCACTCACGCCACTGGCGACCCGGGCCGTGCGGGCACGGCTGCTGCGGGAGGGCCGGTTCGCGCCCTTGGTGGGTGAGCTGGTCACCGCCGCTCCCGCCGGCGTGCTCGGGGTGGTCGCGGAGCACTACAGCGAAGAGGAGGCCGCGGCGGAGCTCGCCGGCTGGCTGGCCGCGCACGGTGGCCGGGAGGCGGGACTGCCCCTGCTGCTCGACGCCGTCCGCGCATGCCCGTTCCGCACGCGGGCGTCCGTCATGCTTCAGCTCCTCACCGACTTCCTGTCGGACGGTGACGCGCTCCTGCACGATCTGCGCACCGACCCGCGTGTGGGTCCGATCGCGACGCAACTGCTCGTCGAGCGCGGCGCGCTGGCGATGGACGACCTCGACGAACGCGAGGGCCTGCTCGGGGTGACCGAGCAGTTCCTGCAGATGCTTGAGACGGCCGGCCCGGAAGCGACGTCCGCGATGCTGACCGAGGTGCCCGGCGACGAACGCGGGCATCTGGCGAAAGCGATCCTCGCCTCAGGCCATCCGGACCAGGCCGGCCTCGCTGAGCTGGCCGAGGTGTTCGAGGAGATCCGGGCGGTGCGCAACGCCCATCCGCTGGGTGGTCTGGCCCAGACCTCGCGCGCCAAGGGGAAAGGCAAGAAACGCCGTCGCTGAACCAGACTCTCGTCGTCACCCAGGTGAGTGGTTCTGCGGCGGGTCCAAGCCCCGGGATACACCCTGCCGGACCGTCCACCGCACCTGACCTGGACGGACCAGCGCCTCACCTGGTCGTGTCTGGTTTCGAACTGCTGAACAACAGTAGGTAACCTTCGTTAACGGGACGCGGGGAGCCGCCTCCTACTGGCTGTTGCGGAGGGCTTCGTTGATCAAGCTCATGTTCGCCGACGACGAGGAACTGGTGCGCTCGGGGTTGCGCGCGATGATGTCCGGGGCTCAGGACATCGAGATCGTGGGCGAGGCCTCCGATGGCAGATCCGCAGTGGAGGTCGCCCGGCGGTACCACCCCGACGTCGCCCTGCTCGACATCAAGATGCGGGCCCCCGACGACGGCATTCGCGCACTCCGGGCCATCCTCGCCCTGCCCGATCCACCCACCGTGGCCATGCTGACCACCTTCGACATCGACGAGTACGTCAGCCTCGCCCTCCGGCTCGGCGCCAACGGCTTCCTCCTCAAGGACATCGATCCGGCGGCCCTCCTGCGAGCAGTCCGGGACCTCGCGCGCGGGGGTGCCGTCCTCGACCCGGGTGTCGCCGCGCGGATGGTCCAGTCCCACCGGGACGAACAGCGCGCGGCCCAGCCTGCCCGGAAGCTGCTCGCCTCACTGTCCGAACGCGAACGCGAGGTCGTCGCGCTCATCGGCCAGGGACTGAGCAACGCCGAAATCGGCGGGCGCCTGCACCTCTCCGAAGCCACCGTCAAGGGATACGTCTCCGCGGTGCTCTCCAAGATCGGGGCGGCCAACCGGGTGCAGGCCGCGCTGCTGGCCTACCGCGGCGGGCTTCTCGACCAGTAGATGCTGCTCACGGCGCTGGAGTTCCTCGGGCTCGTCGCCTTCGCGGCGTCCGGGGCGCTCGCCGCCGTGCGGGCGCGGCTCGACGTCTTCGGTGTGGTCGTCGTCGGGCTCACCACCGCGCTCGGGGGCGGCGTCATCCGGGACGTCCTGCTCGGCATCCACCCGCCCACGACGCTGCGGAACTGGCCCTACCTCGCCGTCTGCGCCGTCACCGCCCTGGTCGTCTTCGCCTTCCACCCGCAGGTCGCGCGGCTGCGGCGGGGCGTGCTGCTCGCCGACGCGCTCGGGCTCGGCGTCTTCGCCACCTCCGGGACGACCATCGCGCTGAACGCCGGCGCGACCGTCTACGCCGCGTGCCTGATCGGCATGACGACCGGCATCGGCGGTGGCGCGGTCCGGGATCTCCTGCTCCGGGAAATCCCCCTCGTCCTGCGGAAAGAGATCTACGCCGTGGCCGCGCTGACCGGTGCGGTGCTCGTCGTCGTCGGTCACGCTGTGCGACTGCCGGAAGGGCCGGTCACCGTGATCGCGGCCGCCGGCGTGGTCGCGATCCGGATGATCGCGCTCTGGCGGCACTGGAACGCGCCGGTCGCGCGAGCGCCGGAGTGAGGGATTCTCTTTGTTAGTTCTGTGTGTGTTCTTAGGCGAGTCTCAGCACGCTGAGTAAAACTGTCGCCATGCGCATCCTTGTGGTGGACGACGACCGCGCCGTCCGTGAGTCGCTCCGGCGGTCCCTGGAGTTCAACGGTTACCAGGTCCAGCTGGCCAGCGACGGTGCGCAGGCGCTGGAAGCGATCATCGCCGACCGGCCGGACGCCATGGTCCTCGACGTCATGATGCCCCGGCTCGACGGCCTCGAGGTGGCCCGTCGTCTGCGCAGCACCGGCGACGACCTGCCGATCCTCGTGCTCACCGCGCGCGACACCGTCTCCGACCGGGTGTCCGGGCTGGACGCCGGCGCCGACGACTACCTGCCGAAGCCGTTCGCGCTGGAGGAGCTGCTCGCCCGGCTGCGGGCGCTGCTGCGCCGCGCCAGCCCCGAGGCCCAGAACGGCCAGGCCTCGGAGATGCTGTCCTTCGCGGACCTGACGCTCGACCCGGGCACGCGCGAAGTCCGCCGTGACGGCCGCGAGATCAGCCTGACCCGGACCGAGTTCGCGCTGCTGGAACTGTTCCTTTCCTACCCGAAGCACGTCCTCACGCGGGGCCGGATACTGGAGGAAGTATGGGGTTACGACTTCCCGACGTCGGGCAACGCGCTGGAGGTCTACGTCGGCTACTTGCGCCGCAAGACGGAGGCCGAGGGGGAGCCGAGGCTGATCCACACGGTGCGGGGAGTGGGCTACGTCCTGAGGGAAACCCCGCCGTGACCGAACCCGGCGATCCCCGTGGCACGCGCTGGGGGACGCGCCGGTTCTCGCTGCGCGGCCGGGTGACGCTGCTCGCCGCCGCCTGTGTCGCCGGCGCCGTCGCGCTGGTGTCGCTCGGGGCGTACATGGTCGTGCGCAGCAACCTCTACCAGCAGCTGGACGACGGCCTGATGGCGCGCGCCCAGGCGGCCGTCGCGTCGCCCCAGGTGCAGACCGAGCTGCGGCAGGTGCCCGGCGCCTTCCTGGCCAGCGCCGACCTGCAGATCGGGCAGCTCACCGCCGCGCCCGACGTCCAGCACGCCGTGATGACCTACCCGCTTTCGAGCTCGGCGCCGCCGTTCGGCCAGGACGAGCTGAACGTCGCGAACGGGGACTCGGCGGAGTCGATGCGGACGGACTTCCGCACCGACAGCCGGGTCGTCGCGCTGCCGACCGGGCACGGCGAGGCCATCGTGCTCGCGCAGTCGATGGGCCCGACGAAGCGCACGCTGAACGAGCTCGCGCTGGTGCTGTTCCTGATCGGCGGCGCCGGCATCCTGGTCGCCGCCGCGGCGGGGACGGCGGTCGCGCGGACCGGCCTGCGCCCGGTCGACCGGCTGACGTCGGCCGCCGAGCGCGTCGCCAGGACCGGCGACCTGCGGCCGATCCCGGTCAGCGGCGACGACGAGCTGGCGCGCCTCACCACGACCTTCAACACCATGCTCGGCACGGTCGCGGACTCGCAGGAACGCCAACGCCAGCTGGTCGCGGACGCGGGACACGAGCTGCGGACGCCGTTGACGTCGCTGAGAACCAACCTCGAACTGCTGCTCGCCGCGAGCAAGCCGGGGGCGCCGCCGCTGCCGGACGCCGACCGCGTCGACATCGTCGCGGACATCAGTGGCCAGCTCGACGAGCTGACGCAGCTCATCGGCGACCTCGTCGAGCTCGCGCGCCAGGACGAGCCGCGCGAACGCTTCGAGCGCGTCGAGCTGCTGGACGTCGTCGAGCGGGCGCTCGACCGGGCGCGGCGGCGGGCGGGCGAGATCAACTTCGACGTCTCGCTGCAGCCGTGGGTGCTCACCGGCGACAACAGTTCGATCGAGCGGGCCGTGCTGAACCTGCTGGACAACGCGGTGAAGTTCTCGCCGCCGGACGCGACGGTCTGGGTGCGGCTGTACCCGCTCGGCGACGGCACCGCCGTGGTCGAGGTCGCCGACGCCGGCCCGGGCATCGCCGAGGAGGACCTGCCCAAGGTGTTCGACCGCTTCTACCGCTCGTCGGAGGCGCGGACGCTGCCCGGTTCGGGCCTCGGCCTGGCGATCGTGAAGCACGCGGCCGAGCGTCACGGCGGCGCGGTGTACGCGGCGCGGGCGCCCGAGGGCGGTGCGCTGATGACGATCCGGCTGCCGGGGGCACCCGGCTGATCCGGGCGTTCGCGAGACGCGGGCGGCGGAACCGGCCAGGATCGGGCGGGTGTCCCCTCGCGAGCTGGTCCGCCGGTGCCTGATCGCGGCGGTCAGCGCCCTGATCGCCGCCCTCGCTCTGAAGGCAGCGCCGGTGTCGGACCTGTGTACCGGCCCGGAGTGCCTCTTGATCGGCTTGGTGGTCGGCCCGCTCCTGGTGTTCGGTGCGGCCTCGCTGGCGTGGGTGCTCATGGCGCTGGCCCGCCTCCGCCCGGCCTGGCCCGTCGCCCTGGCCGGGCTCGCCACGCTCCCGGCGGTGCTCACCACGGTGGTCGACGTCGGGTCGTTCCCGGTGTTCGCCGCCGTGGCCGCCGCTTGTTACGCGTTCGCGGCGCTCGTCACCGCGGACGGGCTGCCGGTTGCGTGGCGGGTTGCGCTCGGCGCGCCCGTGGTGGTGTTGTTCGCTTGGGGCGTGGTGCGCCCGATTGTGCTGTGACCTGTGCTTTCCAAAGTTCACCCACGTCGGCTCTGCGGATACCGTGTTGAATCGTGTAGGATTTTGTGTGGTTGAGGTGTGACGGGGACGGAGTTGAGCGGTGCTGGCGCGTCAGCGACAGGCGGTGATCCTGGAAGAGGCACGCCGGACCGGAGCGGTCCGGGTCAGTGACCTCGTGACCAGGCTGGGCGTCTCCGACATGACGGTGCGGCGCGATCTCGACGTCCTCGCCGGGCGCGGGCTCGTCGAGAAGGTCTACGGCGGCGCCACCTCGATCGTCGGCAAGAGCACCGACGAACCCGGCTTCGAGGCGAAGTCCGTGCGCCAGCGCGCGCAGAAGGAGGCCATCGCCGAGCTCGCCGCGACACTCGTCCGGCCCGGCACCGCGATCGGCATCTCCGCCGGCACCACCACGTGGACGCTCGCCCGCGCGCTCGACGCCATCCCGGGGCTCACCATCGTGACCAACTCGATCCAGGTCGCCGACGTGCTCCGCGCGTCGACGCAGCCGGAGCGCACCGTCGTGCTCACCGGCGGGGTGCGCACGCCGTCGGACGCGCTGGTCGGGCCGGTCGCCGTGCACAGCCTGCGGTCGCTGCACCTCGACGTCGTCTTCCTCGGCGTGCACGGGATGGCCGACGGGCCGGGCTTCACGACGCCGAACCTCACCGAGAGCGAGACCGACCGCGCGCTGGTCGAAGCCGGGCGCAAGCTCGTCGTGCTCGCCGACCACACCAAGTGGGGCACCGTCGGGATCTCCACGATCGCCGACCTGGACGAGGCCGACGTCGTCGTCACCGATGACGGGATTCCCGACGAGGCCAAGGAAATACTCGCCGAAAGGGCAACGGAACTCATGATCGCCGAAACGGCGGAGACAGTCGAGGCCGAAGAAGCGTGAAGCGCACCGTACGACACCTGGCCGACGGCCGGGAGATCATCTACTTCGACCAGCCCGGCGCGCCCGACCGCGTCGCCGAGGACACCCGCGACCTGCCGCCGGTCTCGGCCGCGTCGGAGATCCGGCTGGACCCGCTGACCAACGAGTGGGTCGCGATGGCCGCCCACCGGCAGACGCGGACCTACAAGCCGCCGGCCGACCTGTGCCCGCTGTGCCCCAGCAAGCCCGGCAAACCGAGCGAGATCCCCGAAAGCGACTACGACGTCGTCGTCTTCGAGAACCGCTTTCCCTCCTTCGCGGAGGATGTCATCGGCGAGCCGTCCACTGTGGATGGTCTCGGGCTGGTGCCGGTGCGGCCCGGCCGCGGACGCTGCGAGGTCGTCTGCTTCACCAGTGATCACGACGGCGCTTTCTCGCGGCTGAGCGCGAAGCAGGTGCGCGCCGTCGTCGACGCCTGGTCGGACCGCACCGCCGCGCTGTCCGAAGTGCCCGGTGTGGAACAGGTCTTCCCGTTCGAGAACCGCGGTGAGGAAATCGGCGTCACGCTGTCGCACCCGCACGGGCAGATCTACGGCTACCCGTTCGTCACGCCGAAGACCGAGCGGATGCTCGACGTCGCCCGCGCCTACCAGGCCGAGCACGGCCGCCCGGTGCTCGGCGACGTGCTGGCCGCGGAAATCGAGTCCGGTGCGCGCGTGGTGGCGTCCGGCGAGCACTGGACGGCGTACGTGCCGCCGGCGGCACGCTGGCCGATCGAGGTGCACGTGGTGCCGCACCGGCAGGTGCCGGACATCCCGGCCCTGACCGACGCCGAGCGTGACGACTTCGCCGACGTCTACCTGGACGTCCTGCGCCGGTGTGACGCGCTGTACGACCGGCCGCTGCCGTACATCGCCGCGTGGCACCAGGCGCCCGTGCGCCGCGACCGCGAGCTCGGCTGGCTCCACCTGGAACTGTTCTCCGTGCTGCGCGCCAAGGACAAGCTGAAGTACCTGGCGGGGTCCGAATCGGGCATGGCGGTGTGGATCAACGACGCGACGCCGGAGCAGATCGCGGAAAAGCTCCGCGCGGCGGGCTGATCCGGCCATACTCATCTCCGATGCACAGGTTCGGCTCAGGAACTTCTCAGGACCATCGCGCAAGGTGAGGACATGACCGAGAACGACCCCAGCGCGCACGACCCCGCGGCGCCGCGGCACCCCGAGACCGGCCAGCAGGCCGCTCAGGGCGGTTGGGCGGGGAGCCCGTACGGTGACCAGGCCGCCACGCCCGAGTCCGGCGGCACGCCGCAGTACTCGGCGCCGGAGCCGTCCTACCACGCGGTGACCGGGGCCGATCCGTCCTACGGGGCGGCGAACCCCTGGTCCGCGCAGGGGACGCCGTCGGGCCAGACCCAGCAGAGCGTCTACCCGCCGCCGAACCCGAACCCGTACGCGCAGTCCGGTACGTCCGTCTACGGCGTGCCCCCCGCGCCGCCCGCCCAGCCGAAGCGGTCCGGCGGGAAGCTGCTCGCCGGCGTCGCGCTGGTGGCGCTGCTCGTCGGCGGCATCGCGGGCGGGGCGGTCGGGTACCTCACCGGCGGCGCGGCCAACGGTCCGGCGAGCAACGCGCTCGACGCGCCGAAGCCGGCCCAGCAGACCGGCAACGCGCCCGCCGGCTCGGTCGAGGCGGTCGCGCAGAAGCTGTCGCCGAGCGTCGTCGAGCTGCAGGTCAGCGGCCAGCAGGGGGCCGGCGAGGGCTCCGGGTTCGTCATCAGCACCGACGGCTACATCCTGACCAACAACCACGTCGTCGAGGTCGCCGCGAACGGCGGGCAGATCCAGGCCGTGTTCCAGGACGGCAAGAAGGCCGCCGCCAAGGTCGTCGGCCGCGACCCGACGACCGACATCGCGGTCGTCAAGGTCGACGGCGTCGCCAACCTGACCCCCGTGGAGATCGGCCGGTCCGACGACCTGCGGGTCGGCCAGTCGGTGGTCGCCATCGGCTCGCCGTTCGAGCTGGCCGGCACGGTCACCTCGGGCATCGTCAGCTCGCTGCACCGGCCGGTGCGGGCGGGCGGCGGCCAGGGCGGGCAGGAGACGGTGATGGACGCCGTCCAGACCGACGCGGCGATCAACCCGGGCAACTCGGGCGGTCCGCTCGCCAACATGTCCGGCCAGGTCATCGGCATCAACTCGGCGATCTACAGCCCGCAGTCGGCGTCCGGCGGCCAGGGCCAGGGCGGGTCCGAGAGCGGCAACGTCGGCATCGGGTTCGCCATTCCGATCGACCAGGCCCGCCGCACCGCGGACACGATCATCAAGACCGGCCAGGCGGTGCAGACCTACATCGGCGCGCAGGTCACGGACGCCCCGCAGGGCGGCGCGAAGCTCGGTGCCATCACCGCGGGCAGCCCGGCGGAGAAGGCCGGCCTCAAGTCCGGCGACATCGTGACGAAGATCGACGACCGGAACATCGACACGTCCGACACGCTGGTCGCCGCGATCCGCACCCGCGCCCCGGACGAGAAGGCGACGTTCACCCTCTCCGACGGCCGCACGGTCGAGGTGACGCTCGGCGGACAGCCCGTCCCGGCCAACTGATCCCTTCCCGTCGCTCGGCCGCCCTGGTGCGGCCGAGACCAGCACTGGCTCGACCCCCGCATCTCGGGGCCGGACCCACAAGGCCACGCGCGACCGGGCACTCCATGCCGGTCGCGCGTGGCCGTTTTCGTGGCCGGGTTCAGGTGCTCGGGGGGTCGGTTCGCGTACCTGGAGGGTCGGCCGGCGTACCTGGAGGGTCGGTTCGCGTACCTGGGGAGTCGGTTCGCGTGTCTGGAGGGGCATCTCGCGTGGTCGAGGGGGCATCTCGCGTGACTGGAGAGGCATCACGTGTGTTTGGAGGGACGACACGCGTGCTTGGGTCGACGACACGGCGGGCGAGGGGAGTCAGGAGGACGGCCAGCCAGACCGCGGCCAAGGTGAGGGCCAGGCCCAGGGCCGGGTTGCCGTCGTGGAGGCCGGGCATCGGCGGGGTGCCGTACGGGCGCCAGAGGAGCGGGAACGCCAGGATCAGCAGGACTCCGGTGAGCACCGTGCCCGTGACCACCGGGACCTTCCACGGACGCGGAAGGACGCGGGCCAGGACGACGCCGAGCACCGCCGTCAGCGGGGCGACGACGCCGTCGTTGAGCAGCGGGCCGCCGATGATCCAGCCGACCGTGCCGAACACGTCCGGGCGCAACGGGAACGCGTACTCGGCGAACAGCACCACACCCCAGGCCAGTGCCGCGAGGCCCGGCAAGGCGAGCAGAGCGCGAGCGGTCTTCACAGCGCCTCCAGCTTCGTGACCCACTTCGTCTGCAGCACCCCGGGCCGGTTCGGGGCGATGATCCGGCATGGGAAGCCGTGGTCGAGGTCGAGCACCTCACCGTTCAGCTCCAGCGCGAGCAGCGTCAGCTCGTCGGCCGTGTGCTCGCCGGGCAGGACGCTGACGCCGTAGAGGCCGGAACGCTCCGAAGAGGACACTCGCACGGCCGTGCCCGGTGCCGCGCCGACGGCTTTCAGCAGCGTGGGCAGGGAAATCCCGCGCCAGGTCGCCGACTGGCTCCAGCCTTCGACGCACGCGATCGGCAGCTCCGCGGTCGTCTGCGGCAGCGCGCGCAGCTCGTCGAGCGAGAACTTCGTCGTGCCGCGCGGGGTCACCACCGAGAGCCGCCAGTCCGCCGTCCGCGTGACGCCCGCGGCCGCCGCCGTCCGGTTCACCGGGAGGTTCTGCGTTCCCTTGCCGGTCTTCCACGCGAGGCCGGAAACGCCGCGCAGGAAGGGAACCGTCGCACCCGCGGTGGCGACGACGGCGACACCCGTCGCGAGCCCAGTGGTCCGCAGGAACCCGCGCCGGGACAGCCCGGCGGTCGGCGGCTCCTCCTCGGGTGTTGCCCGGCTCAGCGCCCGCCGGATGACCGGCAGCTTCACCGCGACGTGCACCAGGATCGACCCGATCGCCAGCCACGCGACCGCGTAGTGCACCTGCGGGAAGTAGAAGCCCCACGGGTAGTTCTGCGCGACGTTCAGCAGCCCGGTCGTCAGCTCGAAGAACGCTGCCCCCGAGAGCACCAGGATCGAGAGGCGCTCCAGGGCGTGGGGCAGCGAGCGGACGAGCGGCCGGCCGAACAGCTTCGGGTAGACGCTCCACAGCTTCGCCAGCAGCAGCGGGATCGACGCCACGCCGGAGATCACGTGCAGCCCCTGCGTGACGCGGTACAGCCCGACCGGGCGGCTGGGCCAGAAGAACCACTCCGGCGGGTGCTGGATCAGGTGGCTGATCAGGCCGGTCACGAAGCACGTCGTGAACGTGACCGCCAGCGCCAGGCCGATCTTCGACGTCACGCGCTCGTGGTGCGCCGGCGCCGTGAACTGTTCTTCCTTCGGGATCGGCAGCTTCACGACCGCTCCAACCGCGCGAACCAGCGGTGGCCGTGCCGGGTGGTCCAGCCGACGCGCAGCCCCGCGCGCATGGCCACTTCGGCGATCGCGTCCACCCCGACCCACGCCCAGGTGAACCAGGCGCTGTCGGTGTGCCCGGGCCGCAGCCGGACGCGTTCGTGCCGCAGCCCGCGCCCGGGCGGTTCCAGTTCCACGAGGACGTCACCGTCGCCGGCGATCAGCTGCGCCGCGCGCCGCAGCAGGACCACCGGGTCACCGCCGATGCCGATGTTGCCGTCGGCGAGCAGGGCGTGCCGCCACCGCCCTTCGCCGGGCACGTGGTCGAAGACGTTGCGGTGCAACGCACTCCCGCCGCGACGGCGCGTCAGCCGGACGGCCGTGCGGGAGCTGTCGACGCCGAGTGCGACGACCCCGCGCGCGGCCAGGGCCGCGGTGAGCCGTCCCGGGCCGCAGCCGATGTCGAGGGTCGGCCCGGCGCAGGAGTCGAGCAGGACCTCGTCGCCTTCGGACGGCGCGGTCCACCGCTCGACCGGCAGGTCGACCCGCTCGCCGGTGGCCAGTTCGAGCCAGCACCGCTGGCCCAGCAGGCCCCGGTCGAACTCGTTGCCGATGAGTGCCGTCTTCATGCGACCGCCCGCCCTGCCACCGCGGCGACGGCGCGGGCGAACCGGCCGTCCGGGTACGCCGCCGCCACCGCACGGGCGTCCACCATGGTGTCCACATCGGACAGTCGGGCGGCCTGCCGCGGTCGCAGCCCGCACGCGGTGAGGGCGCCCAGAGTGCGTTCACCGGTGTCGTCCTGCGACATCGGGACGCCCGCGAGGACCTGCGCGTGCCGGGGGTCGGCGAGCCCCAGCGCCCACCAGCCGCCGTCCTCGGCCGGGCCGAGCACCGAGTCGTGCCCGCCGTGCACCACCGGCGCGGCCGCCGCGGCGAGCGACTCCGGCGTGACCTGCGGGGTGTCCATGCCGATCTGCAAGATCGGGAGGCCCGCGTGCACCGCGGCGGCGTCCGCGTGGGCGTTCGCCAGCCGCGCGCCGAAGTCCCAGCCCCGCTGCGGGATCATGGTGACGCGACGCAGCGCCAGGCCGATTTCGGTGGCCAGAGCGGCGGCGCCGAGGTCGCCCGTCATCGCGACGACGGGCGCGGCGCCGGGGACGGCACACACGGCGTCGAGCGTGTCGAGTAGCGCGGCGGCGGCGATCCGCGCGGCCTGGGCCGGTGTCGCCGGCGGGCAGAGCCGGGTCTTGGCGAGCCCCGGCACCGGCGCCTTGGCCACGACCAGCAGTACGAAACGTGCCGTCATCGCGCCAGCACCCGCCCGAAGTCGCGGACCGCCCGCAGCGTGCCCCGCACCGAGCCGGACACCTTCGACTTCGTCCCCTTGGCGCGCGCGCCGTAGCGGACGTCGAACTCCCGCACCCGCCACCCGGCCCGCTGGGCCTTGATCAGCAGCTCGAGCGGATAGCCGAAGGCGCGGTCCGTGACGCCGAGACCGAGCAGCGCCCGCCGGTCCGCGGCGCGCAGCGGCGCGATGTCCCGCACCGGCAGCCCACGGCCCCGCAGCAGCTGCGCCAGCACGACGTTGCCGGCCCGCGCGTGCCACGGCCACACCCCGGGCCCGGTCGGCACCCGCCGTCCGACGGCCAGGTCGGCGCCGTCCTCGACCGCGGTCACCAGCCGCGGCAGGTCGCCGAGGTCCAGGGACCCGTCGGCGTCGGCGAAGCACACGATGTCCGCGGTGGCGGCCTCCAGGCCGGTGTGCACGGCGGCGCCGTAGCCGCGGCGCGGCTCGTGGACGACCTTCGCGCCGAGCGAGGCCGCCACTTCGGGCGAGCCGTCGGCCGAACCGTTGTCGACCACGATCGCGCGGTAGCCCGGGGGCAGCCCGGCCAGCACTCCGGGCAGGGCGCCCGCTTCATCGAGGCAAGGGAGGACGACGTCGACTTCCGTATCAGTCACGCGCCGACCGTAAGTCCGGGGTGGACCGGGGAAAACCCTTGCGCTCCTTACTGAATCATGACGAGTGAGGAGTTCTTACCGGGTCGTTACGGCTGCCTTCGCCGGCCCGCGGAACCACCGCCGTGGACCTAGGGTGGACAGCGATGAGCGAGCCGAACCCGGCAGCCCGGCTCGCCGAGCCGCCTGCCCGCGAACCCGAACTCCCGGCACCCGATCGACCCGGACGTCGCGCTCGCCGGGCCGATCTCCTCGCCGTCGCGGCCGCCGCGGTGCTCGTGGCCGCGGCCACCGCGGTCGGTATCTACTACAACCGGCCGCATTCCGGTGTCGTCATCTTCGTTTCGTCGCCGCCGCTGTTCGCCGACTGGCTGCCGCATGTCGGCCCCGGTTCGGTCTTCGCCGTGCTCATCGCTGTCGCCGTGGTGCTCCACGGCCCGGCGCTGGCCGCCCGCCTGCCGTGGCGCCGGGCGCTCGCGGCCGGCTATCTGGCCTGCCTCGCCTGGATCTTCTCGCTGGCCATGGTCGACGGCTGGTCGCGCGGCTTCGCCGGGCACCTCACCATTCCGCAGGAGTACCTCCACGAGGTGCCCGGCATCACCGACATCCCGCGGATGCTGCGCGAGTTCTCCTCCCGCATCCTCGACTTCCAGCCGGACTCGTGGACGACGCACGTGTCCGGGCACCCGCCGGGCGCGACGCTCGTCTTCGTCTGGCTGGACCGGCTCGGCCTGCACGGCGGCGCGTGGGCCGCGACGGCCGTCGTGCTCGTCGGCAGCCTGGTCGCGGTGGCCGTGCCCGCGACGGTCGCCCTGCTCGGCCGGCCCGACGCGGCCCGCGCGGTGCTGCCCTTCGCCGTCCTGACCCCCGGCGCGGTGTGGATCGGCGTGTCGGCGGACGGCCTGTTCGCCGGGGCGACCGCCACCGGGCTGGCGCTGCTCGCCTTGTCCGCCAAGGGTTTCGGCCACGGCCGCCGGTACGCCGTGCCGGCCGGGCTGGCGGCCGGCGTGCTGCTCGGCTTCGGGATCTTCCTTTCGTACGGCCTGGTGCTGCTCGGCTTGCTCGCGCTGGCCGTCGCCGTCCTCGGCCGGCAGTGGCGGGCCGCCGCCCTCGCCGTCGCGGCGGCCCTGGCCGTCGTGGGCGTCTTCGCGTGGGCGGGCTTCTGGTGGCTCGACGGCTACCACCTCGTCGTCGAGCGCTACTACCAGGGCGTGGCGCTCGTCCGGCCCTACTCGTACTGGGTCTGGGCGGATCTCGCGGCGGTGGTCGTCGCACTCGGCCCCGCGGGGGTGGCCGCCCTCCGCCGGGGTCTCGCCGACGCCTTCCTGCCCCGCCCGGGTCGTGGCTTGGTCACCGATCCGGTGCTGCTCCTCGGCGTCGCCGCCCTGCTCACCATCGTGTTCGCCGACGTCTCGGGCCTGTCGAAAGCCGAGACCGAACGAATCTGGCTACCGTTCGGGGTGTGGTTGCTGCCGATGACGGCTTTGCTGCCGCGGCCCGGACGCCGGTGGTGGCTCGCCGCCCAGGCGGCGACGGCGCTGGCGGTCAACCACCTGCTGCTGACCGGCTGGTGAGGGAGACGTGATGAACGATCAGGCCGGACGCGTGCTCGTGGTCGACGACGACGAGACGGTCCGTGACGTCGTGCGCCGCTACCTCGAGGTGGCCGGGTTCACCGTCGACCAGGCCGGCGACGGCGCCCAGGGGCTGGCCCGGTTCGCCGCCCACGAGCCGGACCTCGTCGTCCTCGACGTCATGATGCCGGGGATCAACGGCCTCGAAGTGTGCAAGCGGCTGCGGCAGGTCAGCCAGGTGCCGATCGTCATGCTCACCGCCCTCGGCGAGGAGGAGAACCGGATCGCCGGGCTCCAGCTCGGCGCCGACGACTACGTCACGAAACCCTTCAGCCCCAAGGAACTCGCCCTGCGCGTCGCCTCGGTGCTGCGCCGCGCGCGGATGCCGCGCCCGGCACCGGTCGCCGCCGAGCTGGCGGACGGCGACTTGCGTCTGCAGATGACCGCGCGCACCGCGACGCTCGTCGGCCGGGAACTGCCGCTGACCTCGCGGGAGTTCGATCTGCTCGCGTTCTTCCTCGCCCACTCCGGCGTCGCCTACTCTCGCTCGGACCTGCTCGAGAAGGTGTGGGGCTGGGACTTCGGCGACCAGTCCACGGTGACCGTCCACGTGCGACGGTTGCGCGAGAAGATCGAGCGCGACCCGGCCAAGCCGGCCCGGGTGGCGACGGTGTGGGGTGTCGGCTACCGCTACGACCGGGAGCAGCCGTGATCGAACCCGGTGAGTCCCCCGCGGAGATGATGACGCATCTCTGGCACATCCTGCCGTTCGCGCTGCTGTTCTCGCTGCCGGTCGCGGCGCTCGGCGGCGTGGTGCTCTACGTCCTGCGCCGCGGCTCGCTGGCCACCACGCTCACGGTGCTGGTGCTGATCCCGGTGCTCTCGACCCTGGTCGGCGTGCTGGGTGTCAGCGGGTTCATGTTCACCCCGGCGCTGACGACGATGCTGCTGGTCTGCCTGCTCGTCGCCGTGGTCACCGTGCCGGCGGCGATCATCCTCGGCCGGGCGATCGCGCGCCGCAGTGTGTGGGAGCGGGAGGCACGCGACCGCGAACGCGCGGCCGAGGCGTCACGGCGCGAGCTCGTCGCGTGGATCAGCCACGACCTCCGCAGTCCCCTGGCCGGTATCCAGGCGATGGCCGAGGCACTGGCCGACGGCGTGGTGTCCCAGCGGCACGAGGTCGCCGACTACGCCCAGCGGATCAGCGGCGAGACCAGACGGCTGTCCGCGATGGTCGGCGACCTGTTCGAGCTGTCGCGCATCACTGCCGGCGCCCTCGAGCTCACGATGTCCGCGGTGCCGCTGCGGGACGTCGTCAGCGACGCCGTCGCCGCCCAGTCGCCGGTCGCCGAGCGGAAACGCGTGCGGGTGCTCGCCAACGCGTCGACCTGGCCGGTCGTGACCGGCAGCGACCCGGAACTGGCCCGGATCGTGCGGAACCTGGTGTCCAACGCGATCCGGCACACCCCGCCCGACGGGACGGTGGCGGTGCAGATCGGCGTCGACGGCGACGAGGCCCTCCTGGCCGTCGACGACTCCTGCGGCGGCATTCCCGACGACGAGATCAGCCGGGTCTTCGACGTCGCCTTCCGCGGCACCCAGGCCCGCACGCCCGAGCGCGGCGGGACGACCAGCGGCGGCGGGCTCGGCCTGGCGATCACCAAGGGGCTCGTCGAGGCCCACCGCGGGAAGATCGGCGTCCACAACCACGGTCCGGGGTGCCGCTTCGAGGTGCGGTTACCGCTGGCGATGTCCTGAGCTATTTCCCGTAGTGGTAGCGACAGGCCGCGATCCGGATCTCGTCCTCGGCGATCTTGTAGACCAGCCGGTGCTCATCGGTGATCCGGCGTGACCAGTAACCCTGGAAGCCGTGCTTCAAGGGTTCCGGCTTGCCCAGACCTTCATTGCCGTTTCGGCGGACGTCCTTGAGCAGTTCGTTGATGCGCTTGAGGATCTTTCGATCTTCGGTCTGCCACCAGAGGTAGTCAGCCCAAGCGTGCTCGTCCCAGACCAGCTTCATTCGACGAGTTCGTGCTGTGTCCCGCCGCCGGACTCCAATCGCTCGATCGCCGTGATCAGGCGTCGCGCGTTCTCCGGGCTGCGAAGCAGGTAGGCGGTTTCCTTGAGCGACTGGTAGTCGTCAAGGGAAACGATCACGACCGGCTCGTGCCCAGCGCGAGTGATCACGACCTCTTCGCGGTCGTTGACCACAGAGTCGAGCGTCTCGGCGTACTTCGCACGAGACTCGGAGTAGCTCATGGTCTTCACAGACACTCCTCCCTTCGACGTACAGATTACTGTACGTCGAAGGGGAGGGGGTGGCAAGGTGATCTGTACCATGACTGACGAGGGGTGCCACCTCACCGGGCCGCATCGGAGGTGACCGGGTCGCGCAGTTCCGCCGTCGCGAAGTCGGCGATTCCCTCGGTGAAGCCGATTTCCGCGGTGAAGCCCAGCAGTTCGCGGGCGCGGGCCGGGTCGGCGACGACGTGGCGGACGTCTGCCGCGCGGGCGCCGCCGGCCACCTTCGGGGTTGGGCCGGCGCAGGCGCGCGCCAGTTCCTCGGCCAGTTCGCCGACCGTGTGCGGGGTGCCGGAGCAGACGTTGACCGGTGTGATGTCGCCGGCCGGGCCGGCTGTCCGGAGAGCCAGGACGTTTGCCCTGGCGACGTCGTGGACGTGCACGAAGTCGCGTCGCTGGCGGCCGTCCTCCAGCACGAGTGGCGCTTCGCCGCGCTCCAGGGCCGAGCGGAACAGTGATGCCACCCCCGCGTACGGGGTGTTCTGCGGCATTCGCGGGCCGTAGACGTTGTGGTAGCGCATCGCCCACACGCTGCCGCCCGTCTGCCGCGCCCACGCGCCGGCCAGGTGTTCCTGCGCGAGCTTCGTCGCCGCATACGTGCTGCGAGGGTTCAGCGGCGCGTCCTCGGGCACCAGCCGCCAGCCGAGTTCGGCGTCGCAGGCCGGGCACCGCGGCTCGAACCGGCCGGCGTCCACATCGGACGCGCGGCGCGGCGACGGCGGGACGACGCCGTCGTCCGGGCACTCGTATCGGCCTTCGCCGTAGACGACCATCGACGACGCCAGCACCAGCTTCCGCACGCCGGCCGCGTGCATCCCGGCCAGCAGGACCGCCGTGCCGTAGTCGTTGTGCAGGGCGTACGACGGCGCGTCCGACGGGTCCACGCCGTGTCCGACCACCGCCGCCTGGTGGCAGACCGCGTCGACGCCGTCCAGCAGCTCGGCGACGATCTCGGTGTCGGTTACGTCGCCGCGCAAGAACCGGTGCCTGCCGGTGTACGCGGGCGGGGTTCGGGAGCCGTGGGCCGTCGGGAGGAGGTTGTCGAGCACGACGACCTCGTCACCGCCGTCCGCCAGCAGATCGGCGATGTGGGACCCGATGAACCCGGCTCCGCCGGTGACCAGTACGCGCACACGGCCACGCTAGGGGGCCGTGGACCGGCGTGCCCGCCCGCGCGCGGGCACGTCACGGAATCGTCAGAACTCACCCGGCACCTCCCGGCGCCGCAAGGGCGAAACCGACTACGGTGGGCGCCATGGAACGGAGTGCACAACGGCTGGGCCGGGCCCTCGTGGTCATCGTGGACGATCGCGTGGCGCACGGCGAGCACGAGGACACCACTGGCCCGCTGGTCACGGAACTGCTCGAAGAAGCGGGTTTCATCGTCGACGGTGTCGTGGTCGTCGAGGCCGAGACCGCGGGTATCCGCAACGCGCTCAACACCGCCGTGATCGGCGGCGCCGACCTGGTGATCACGGTCGGCGGCACCGGTGTGCTGCCGCGTGACCGCACGCCGGACGCCACCGCCGGCGTGCTCGACCGGCCGATCCCGGGCATCAGCGAGGCCATCCGGGCGTCCGGGCTCGCCGCCGGAGCCGTGGACGCGGGCATTTCGCGTGGGCTCGCCGGGGTGTCGGGCAGCACGCTCGTGGTCAACCTCGCCGGGTCGCGGTCCGCGGTGCGCGACGGGATGGCGACGCTGACCTCGCTCGTGCCGCACGTGATCGACGAGCTCTCGGGCCTCGAAGAGGTCTGATCCCTTCGCACTTCCGCATCGGCGGAGACCTGGAGGTGCACCGCCTCGGCTTCGGGGCGATGCACCTGCCGGTGGACTCCGCGCGTGATCAGGCGATCGCGGTCGCGCGGCGGGCCGTCGAGCTGGGGGGGCACGCTGATCGACACCGCTCACCTCTACGGCGGCGGGGCCAACGAGGAACTGCTCGCGTCGGCGTTGTACCCCTACCCGGACGAGCTGGTGATCACCACGAAGGTGGGGGTCGCGCGCACCGGATCCGGCGCCGAGCTGGGTGCCCACCGCCGCTCAGGTGGCGCTCGCCTGGCTGCTGGTGCGCTCGCCGGTGATCCTGCCGATTCCGGGCGCACCCGGAGGAGAACGTCGCCGCGGCCGGGATTCAGCTGAGCAGGGAGCAGCAGGAGCTGCTCGATGCCCTCGTCGACTGCGGACCGTCGTGAACGGGCCGGGCCTCGGCGAGATCGAGGCCTGGTTCGACGGTGTTCTCCGCCGGACGGATCAGCCGCGACGCGGCCGATCGCTGGGCCATGCGGTGGCGCCGCGAAGACTTCGAGGGCCGGGTCGAACTCGACGAAGACCAGCTGTGGGCGCTCAGGCTGCTCGCGGACATCGACCTCACCAGCGGGCCGGGCACCGCGTTCCTGCACGACGACGTGCAGATCCGCAGCGGGCGGGACGAGGTGCGGGCGCGCCGCCGTCGTTGAGGTTCGCTCTGGAGTTGTCAATCACCGCGTCGTGGGAGACTGGGGGCATGTCCGGCCAGAATCGCGACCCCAAGACCACCAGCGAGCAACGCCGCCGGGTCGATGAGATCTTCGGGGACGTCCTGCCCGAGACGACCTCCGACGAGCGCGATCCCGATCGGCGCACCGGGCTCCCGGACGACTGGTACCGGGAGAACCGGCCACCGCACCACGATCGCTGACCTGCTCAGTCGCGGCCGTTGTCGCGCTGGGACTGGGCGCGCAGCAGGTCGCGGATCTCGATGAGCAGCTCGACGTCGGTCGGCTCCGACGGGCCCGGCTCCTGCCCGCGCTTGCGCCGCTCCTGGATCTTCTTCACCGGCAGCACGATCACGAAGTAGATCACCGCCGCGACCAGCACGAAGTTGATCGCCGCGTTGATGACGCCGCCGAAGTCCAGGAACGTGGCCTTGTTGTTCTCGAAGATCTGGTAGCCGAGACCCTGCGCGGCGTCCGTGCCGCCGATCGTGCTGATCAGCGGCTTGATGAGGCCGTTGGTGAACGCCGTGACGATCGCCGTGAACGCCGAGCCGATGACCACCGCGACGGCGAGGTCGACGACGTTGCCGCGCATCAGGAAGTCCTTGAAACCCTTGAACAACTTGCTCTCCTCACGAACAGGGACGGGGGGATGGGCTAGCGGAGAGTAACCGTTACCGGACGCTCCAGTGAAATCGCCGCCACCCTCGTCGCGATCGCCTCCGGGAGCCGGAGCAGCACGAGCGGACCCTTCGCCGCGGACGCCTCCCGCTGTCCCACCGCCACCACCGTCGCGCCACCGGCCAGGACGGACGCGGGCACGCCCGGCTCCGGCGCCGCGACGACGTCGACGCGCCGGCCCGGCTCCAGCAACTCGGCGACGCCGGCGTCGGCCAGGCGCACCGGCACCGTCGCCGCCGCGGGATCACCCGAGCCGGGGAGGGTCGTCGCCAGCCGGACGTCGGTCAGGGGTTCGCCGGCGTGGACAGCGCCCGCCAGCAGGCGGCCGTCGATGCCGTCCAGCGTGCTCAACGCGCCCGCCGGACGTGCGGAATCGGGGAGGTCGGCCAGCCGGACGTCGAGAGCGCGCAGAGCCGCGCCGGAGGGGAGGTCGTGTGCCGCGACGACGGTCGGAGTCGTCGGTGCGCCCCGCGCGGAACCGGGGTGTGCGAACAGCAGCGCCCCGGCCAGCAGCAGGCCGGCGGCGAGCCAGCGGCGGATGAGCCGCGCTCGGCGGCCCTGCAGCCGGGTCAGATCAGGAGTGCGAAACCTCGCCAGCACGTCCACGGTGCCCCCTCGTCGGATCGGGTGCGACGGCGTGCCGCACCTGATCGACGTTAGGGAAGCCGGACGGGCCGCCGGAAGGGCCGCGTCCGGCATCTGTGGACAACCGGGGTGTTGTGGACAACTCCGCGGTCAGGAAGCCGCAGCGGTGGTTTTCGTCGTACCCGAGGAGGAGGATGCCGAGCTCGTCTCGGACTTGGACTCGGACTTCGACTCCGTCTTGGTCTCGGTCTTCGCCGGGGTCGCGGTGGTGCTCGACTTGGCCGAATCGCGCGAGTCGGTGCGGTAGAACCCGCTGCCCTTGAAGACCACGCCGACCGAGCTGAACACCTTGCGCAACGTGCCGGAGCACTGCGGGCACACGGTCAGGCTGGGGTCCGAGAACGACTGCACGGCTTCGAACCGGTGGTCGCATTCTTTGCAGGCGTACTGGTACGTAGGCACTGAGGGCTCCTTTGCTGGCACTCATCCGACCAGAGTGCCAACTCAATTGTGCTTGAAGACATTCCCCGAAAGCAATTCCTGCTTGCTCACAGCGGCAGGTCGAGCACGCCGCGAGCAGGGGTCAGGGCCCCGCTCATGCGCACGTCGTGGGGTTCCCCGGGCAGCCGTTCGACCAGCTCTTCGTCCCGGACGACGGCCAGCAGGGGCACGCCGGCCGCGGCGAACACCAGCGAGCGATCGTAGTGGCCGGCGCCCCGCCCGAGCCGGACGCCCCGGTGGTCGACGGCCAGCGCGGGCACCAGGACCAGCTCGGCCGCCCCCACGGCCTCGGTACCCAGGCGTTTTCCCCCGGGTTCGCGGATCCCGCGGAACCGGCTCGCCACGAGATCGGCCTCGCCGGTGTACTCGGCCCAGTCGAGCGGGCCCGGCTCCGGCCGGATGACCGGGAGCAACACCCGCGCGCCGCCGGCCGCGAGCGCGTCGACGAGCGCCGTCGTGCCCGGTTCGGTGCCGAAGGGCAGGTACGCGCACACCGTTCCGGATGTGACCTTCGACACTGCGCTGACCAGTGCGGACGCTTCCCGGGCGTGCGATTCCGGGGTCTGGTCCGCCCGGGCACGCGCCAGCCGGTCACGCCACTCCGCCTTGCTCAGGTGCTCATTGCCCAGCGCGTGCATGACCTCACGTTAGGCTCTGCGCCCATGACGGGCGCCGCAACCACCCAGACGTTCAGAACCGCCATCGTGCCGGCCGCCGGCCTCGGAACGCGCTTCCTGCCGGCGACGAAAGCCGTGCCCAAGGAACTGCTGCCGGTCGTGGACACGCCGGGGATCGAGCTGGTCGCGGCCGAAGCCGCCGCGGCGGGCGCCGAGCGCCTGATCATCGTGACTTCACCGGGCAAGGACGCCGTCGTCCGCTACTTCGAAGAGCAGCCCGAGCTCGAGAAGAACCTCGAGGCCAAGGGCAAGACCGAGCTGCTCGAGAAGGTGCGCCGCGGATCCAGCCTGCTCGCCGTCGAGACCGCCATCCAGGAGCAGGCGCTCGGTCTCGGCCACGCCGTCGCGCAGGCCGAGCCGAACCTGAACCCGGACGACGAGGCCGTCGCCGTGCTCCTGCCGGACGACCTCGTGCTCCCGACCGGCGTGCTCGGGCGGATGAGCGCGGTGCGGGCGCAGTACGGCGGCAGCGTGCTCTGCGCGTTCGACATCCCGAAGGCCGAGATCTCGCCGTACGGCGTCTTCGACGTCACCGACACCGACGACGAAGACGTCAAGCGCGTGCACGGGATGGTCGAGAAGCCGAAGCCGGAGGACGCGCCGTCGACGTACGCCGCGGCGGGGCGCTACCTGCTCGATCGGGCGATCTTCGACGCGCTGAAGCGGATCACGCCGGGTAGCGGCGGGGAGCTGCAGCTGACCGACGCGGTCGCCCTGCTGATCTCCGAAGGACACCCGGTGCACGTCGTCGTGCACCGCGGCGGACGCCACGACCTGGGGAATCCGGGTGGTTTCCTGCGCGCCGCGGTCGATTTCGCGCTTGAAACGCCCGAGTACGGTCCATCTTTACGGGCGTGGCTGACGGAACGGATCGGGACAGAACGCCCATGACGGAATCCCTCGACGCGGCACCGCCCGAAGTGGCCGGGGACGAGACCGAGCTGCGCTCGGTCGACGCGCAGATCTCGATGACCTTGGACGCCGCCGTCCGGCCCCAGCCGGTGCGCGTGGCGATTTCCGAGGCCCAGGGGCTGCTCTGCGCCGAGGAGGTCGTCGCCGAGCACGCGCTGCCCGGCTTCGACCAGGCCGCGATCGACGGTTACGCCGTGCGCAGCGTCGACGTGCGCACCGCCGGGCAGGAGCCGGTGCAGCTGCCGGTCGTCGGGGAGATCGCGGCGGGCTCACGCCAGCCGCGGCGCCTGCAACCCGGCCAGGCCGTGCGCGTCGACACCGGCGCGCCGCTGCCGACGCTGGCCGACGCGGTCGTGCCGCTCGCCTACACCGACGGGCACCAGGCCCGGGTCACCGTGCACCGCTCGGTGCCGTCGGCCGGTTACGTGCGCCGCGCCGGCGAGGACGTCCAGATCGGCGACGTCGCGGTGCGCCGCGGCGACACGATCGGGTCGGCGCAGGTCGGCCTGCTCGCCGCCGTCGGCCGGGCCAAGGTGCTGGTCTACCCCCGGCCGCGCGTGTCGATCGTGTCGGTCGGCGACGAGCTGGTCGACATCGACCGGACGCCGTCGGTCGGGCAGGTCTACGACGTCAACTCCTACGCGCTCGCCGCGGCCGCTCGCGACGCGGGCGCCGAGGTCAGCCGGGTCGGCATCGTGCCGAGCGAGCCGAAGCGGCTGCGGGAGATCGTCGAGGGCCGGCTGCTGATGTCGGAGATCGTCGTGGTCGCGGGCGGCGCCGGGGGCGCCACCGGCGAAGAGGTCCACGCGGCGCTGTCCGACCTGGGCCGGATCGACATGACGCGGATCGCGATGCACCCGGGTTCGGTGCAGGGGTTCGGCAGGCTCGGCCCCGACTCGGTGCCGACGTTCCTCATCCCCGGCAACCCGATGAGCGCGCTGGTCGTGTTCGAGGTGCTGGTCCGGCCGCTGATCCGGGCGGCCCGCGGGACGCGCAACCCGCACCGGCGGATCGTCGGGGCCCGGCTGCTCTCGCCGATCACGTCGACCGAGGGCCGGCGCGGCTACCTCCGCGGCCAGCTCCTGCGTGACGAGTCCAACGGCGAGTACCTCGTCCAGCCGCTCGGCCAGTCGGGGGCGCACCTGCTCGCGTCGCTGGCCGAGGCGAACTGCCTGATCAACGTGCCGGAGGAGCTGACCGACGTCCCCGCCGGGGAGCAGGTGCAGGTCACCTTCCTCGCGCAACGCGCCTGATGAACCACGTGTCGGGGCTGTCCTACCCGGTCGAAAGCCGGCACCCGGGCTGGCCGGCCCGGCTCGGCCCGCTGCGGGTGCCCGCCGGCGAGGTCGTGATCCGGCCGGTGCGGCTGCGCGACGCCGGCGAGTGGAGCCGGATCCGGCTCCGGGACCGGGCCCACCTCGAGATGTGGGAGCCGACCGGCATCGGCCCGTGGCCGGAACGCAACGCCTTCTGGTCATGGCCGTCGCAGTGGGCGGCGTTGCGGTCGCTCGCGCGGCGCGGTCAGTGCCTGCCGTTCACCATCACGGTGGACGGTCGGCTCGCGGGCCAGATCACTGTGGGTAACGTCATCCGGGCGTCGCTGCGGTCCGCCTGGATCGGCTACTGGGTGTCGTCCGACGTGGTCCGCGGCGGGGTCGCGACGGCCGCCGTCGCGCTGGTCACCGACCATGCCTTCGGCGTGGCCGGGCTGCACCGGCTGGAGGCCACCGTGCGCCCGGAAAACGCCGCCAGCCTGCGGGTTCTCACCAAGGCGGGCTACCGGCAGGAGGGCCTGTTCGAGCGCTACCTCGACGTCGCGGGCGCCTGGCGGGACCACTACTGCTTCGCCGTCACGCGCGAGGAGACCGGGGCCGGGCTCGTGTCGCGGCTGGTCGCGGCGGGCCGCGCCGGCTACGCCTGACGGCCATTACCCACCTGGGTCCGTGAGCGCGTTACCACATGCTGTGAGATTCACCTAATCCGGTGAGGCATTTCCGTGATCCAACCCGGCGAGCCTCCGTCCGATCTGTTACTCCTGTGACTAGCGTGATTTCAGGTGACGGATCGGGGGAGGTGACGGGGGATGCCCAGCTCAGTGATCATCGTCGCGCTCGCCGCGGCATGGCTCGTCGTTCTCGTGCCCATGGTCGCGCGCCGGCGGCAGCAGGTGGCCCATACGGCCGACTCCGCGCTGGCGGCCAGGGTCGTACGCAGTGGACGCAACGAAGACCGGGAGGAATTCGCCATGTCCGAGGAGAACGTGAAGTCCCGGCCATCGGTCGAGGACGACCTCGCGGAGCTGGAAGCGGACCTCGAACTCGAGGACGAGTACGAGGAGCCGGAGCCCGAGCCGCTCCCGCAGCCGTCCCGCGCCGAGCGGGCCGAACGCGAGCGAGCCGGCTACCGCCCCGGCCGTGGCGGCTTCGACCCCGAAGCCGCGGAGATGGCGGCGCGCGCGAAGTACAGCTTCCGGCAGCGCATCGTCGTCATCCTGCTCGCGATCGCGGTGATCACGGCCGCCGTCGCCGGCTTCGTCATGCCGCTGGTCTGGTGGGGCCACGCGGCGGTCGACGTCGTGCTCGTCGGCTACCTCGTGTACCTGCGCCGCCAGGTGCGGATCGAAGAGGAGATCCGGCAGCGCCGGCTGGCCCGCTTCAACAGCAGTCGTGCGCCCCGGCGTTCGACGCCGCGTCCTTCGGCTTCGACCTCGACCTCGACTTCGGCTTCGGCTCCGGTGGCGGACGTGGCCGAGGACGAGCCGGTCGAGGACGTCGAGGATGTGGACGTCGTCGAACCGGTCCGCCGGGATGTCGTCGAGCGCCGTCCGTCGCCGACTTCGCGGGTTCGCCGCAGCGCGGTGGTCGTGGATCTGGATGACGAGGACCCGGCTTTCGAGGAGCTCGACGAGCCCGGGACCGGGCCTTATCGCCGGGCCGTCGGAGAGTGACCCCCTCCGCGAAGTGCTCGTAGGGCACTGCTAAGCTCTACGAGCACAACCAAGGGGCTGTAGCGCAGTTGGTAGCGCGTCTCGTTCGCATCGAGAAGGTCAGGGGTTCGATTCCCCTCAGCTCCACCAGAAGGTCTTTATTCAGACACCGCCCGGCCGCGATACGCGCGCCGGGCGTGTTTGTATCCACACGGTCTGTCATGGCGACCGTTTCGCCGAACGTCGCCCGGAGTACGTCAGTCGGACTCGTTCGCGTGGCCTCGGGACCCGATGCGAGAACCTGAACGGCGCGACCAGCGTCCAGCAGCGCTGCGAACGGTTCGGTCATGGCGGCGCGCTCGACGGTCCCGTCTTCGCGGATGTACAGCTTCTCGAAAAACCCTTGGTTGATCTGCCGCTTCACGTGGTCTGGCGCGGTGAGGTAGGCCCGCTCGCAGTGGCTTGCGGCTACCAGGGCTCGGCTGAGCGTGTCTTCCGCGTCAGCGGTGGAGACTTTGGCCGCCTTGATCTGCACCTCGGCCTCGGCCAGCGCGCGGGTTAGGCGCTTCATCTCGGCGGCGAGCAAGTCTTGCGGGATCGCCCCGGCGTAGTGGGCTTGGAGCAGCTTTTCGCGCTCGTCCTGCACTCGGCGTTTGCGCGAAGTGGCCTGTTCTAGGCTGCGGGCCGCCTCGGCTTGCTGTGTTGCCAGCTCCTCGTGAACGGTCGCGCGGATCAGCTCGGTATGCTGCGGCGCAACGTGGAACGTGCCGTAGAAGCGGGCTACGGCCTCTTCGACCCGTTCGGCACGGATAGCCCGGCGGAGGCAGTTGTTGGCCTTGGTCTTCTTCTTGACGCACATGAAGTAGTCGTACGCCTCGCTGCTCTTGCCGCGGTTGCGGGAGAAGATGAGACGCCCCCCGCAGTCGGAGCAGTAGATAGTGGAGCGCAGGTAATGGTTGTGTACGCGCTCTTTGTCACCCGTGTGGTTATGGGCGGCCAAGATAGCCTGGTTCGCCAGCCAGATGTCAGGCTCGACGAGCGGCTCATGCTTACCCTCATAGTGAATACCTTGGTAGCTGACCACGCCCATGTAGTACGGGTTGGCCAAGATCTTGTACATCGTCGTAAGGGAGATGGGCTTGGCCGGACGGCTCGGCGTTGGTCTGCTTGTGAGGCCCTTCGTCTGGGCGGCGAGCGTCAGATCAATGGCGCTCCATTGGCCTGTCGAGTACTCCTCAAGGCACCAACGAATGATCTCGGCGCGCTCGGAATCTGACTCTACCCACGAGAACTCCACACTGCCCCGCGTCTCGCGGCGATTGAGGTAACCAAGAGGCGCACGGAAAGGCGTGCCGCCCTCTTGGGCCTTCCGCAACAGCCCTTTCATGACGTCCTGAGCCAGATTGCCCGAGTAGAACTGGGCAATCTCAGCCATAAGCAGCTGGGCCGGTTCCGGCACCCGCAGTTCAGCTACGGGAGTGAGCGGCTGGCCGCGCCGCCAGCACCGAGGCACGAGCGCCAGCGGTCGCCTCCGGTTGTGGTGGGTTATGCGAGCCGCCATGTCATCCCTGCTTCCTCGTGGGTCTGGGAGCACCTCGGCGACCAAGACCCGCGTCGGAACGGGCATGGAGAACATGACCCGTGGACGGTTCAACCGGTCACCGGGGTGCCGAAATGACCATGGAGGGGCCGCCCCTGGTCCACCAGGGGGACGAAACCGGGCGAATGTCGGGCCAATCGGGTGGTGGGCGGTCTGACCTGCGGTAATGTGGCGATCTCGCGCTGTCACCGAGGGGAGACGATCATTGGTGGGCGTCAGACGGGCCTGATACGGGCGCGCAAGGCCGCCATCTACACCCAGGAGTCGTTAGCCCACGCCCTGAACATGGACACCAAGACGGTGGGTACGTGGGAGCGCGGCGAGGCGGAGCCCGTGCCGTATAAGCGGCCGAAGCTGGCCAAGCTGCTGGGCATTTCGCTGGCGAAGCTGGAAGAGCTGCTGGCGGAGGGGACCGCTGGTGTTCCCGCGGAGCCGGCGGCGGCCGTCGAGCCCGCCGCGCCGAGCCCACCACCGTCGTCCACGCCGCGCGGCGGTCTGCTCCTGCCGGTTATGGTGAACGGGAGGCCCGTACTGGTGCCGCTGGACGCGGCTACCGCTGCCGCCAGCGAGTTCGGGCCGCTTCTGCCGTCCGCTCTCGTCGCCGGTGACGAGACCCGTTTCCCAGCGGCCCAAGCCGCGGAATGGGACACCATGAGTCCGCTTAGTCGCCGCTCCCTGCTTACGGCAGGACTCGCCGCCTCCGCCCTCCCGGCCCTTGGCCTTGACGAACTGCAACGCGTCGCCGAAGCCATGGCCGACGCCCGCCGCTACTTCGATGGCCCGGTACTCGACTACTTCAGCCGCCAGCTGGCCGCCTGCAAGACCGATGACGGCACGCTCGGACCGGCGAAGACCTTGCCGCTTGTGCTCGGGGTGGTGGGCGCGATTGAAGAGTGCGCCCGCGACGTCAAGCCGAACATCCGCCCCGACCTGCTCAAGTTGGGGGCCGAGGGTGCCGAGTTCGCGGGCTGGCTCTACCGCGACGTGCGCGACTTCGGACGGACGTTGTTCTGGTACGACCGGGCGATTGAGTGGGCGCAGGAAGCGGGCGACCCAGCCATGCAGGGCTACGTGCTGCTCAAGAAGGCCCAGCTGGCTTTCGATGAGCGCGAACCGCTGCGGATGCTGACGCTGGCGCAGGCCGTCCGGCGTGGCCCGTGGTCCTTGCCGACCCGCGTGCAGGCTGAATCAGTGCAGCAGGAGGCGCGGGCGGAAGTCATGCTCGGCGCGACCGCCGATGCTGTGGCGCCGAAGCTCGACCGGGCGCGTCAGCTCTTGGGCACCCGCGACGACGGAGCGTCCACGCTGGGAGCGCACTACAACGACACGTTGCTGACCATGCAGACGGCGATCTGCTACACCGAGGCCGGGGCACCGCGGCGGGCGGTGGAGTTGTACGACGAGTCGCTGATGGAAGACCGGTTTTCGCCCCGTGACTACGGCTTCTTTTTGTCGCTGTGGGCTGGTTCGCTGGCATTAGCGGGCGAGCCCGACGAGGCCGCCCGGACCGGGGTCGAGTCGGCCGCCCGTGCCGACAGCACCAGCTCCCGGCGGACGCGACAGGAGTTGGTACGCGTCGTTCGGGTGCTGGAGCCGTGGCAGAACCGCCCTGCGGTTCGAGAGCTGCGCGAGGCGATGGCGGTCTGAGACTCGGTGAGTAGCGAAATCTTTGAACGTCTTCTCGGTCGATCCAAGTATAAATTTTCACTGCATCCTGATCGGTGACTGAGCGTACAGATTTGTGACAATTTAAGGTCAATTCACTTGCAAGTGGCCTAGCTGAGAGATATTTGTGGCTAGAGTGTCCAGACTCTCTCAGTCCACGGATTTCGTGAGGTGACATGACAACCTCGGAGACCTTAATCGTTCACGATGGCCGCCTGCCAGGCGGGCTAGGGGCGACCGTGTTGGCGCGCTTGCTGCGTCGATCGAAGCAGCCTGTAACAATTGAGTCATTGGGGGCTGGGCGGAGTGCTACGTCTTTCTGGCATGAGCATGTCGCGACAATCCTACAAAGGCCGGGGGCTGACGTCACAAAGATAATAATCTTCGGCATAACTTTCTATGATTTGGATCCCGCGCTATGTGTTAGAAAGTTACGGCTCTTGCTGGATACGTACGCTGAAGTTGAGATATGGTCGCATCGTTGGCCAGATGGATATCATGAACATCTTAATAATGAGACTCTTCCTGAGATCAAAATCCTGATACCTCCCGACGATATTATCTACGGGTCGCTCGGTATGGACCTTCAGGCCCACGAGAAGCTACTCCTGCGCTATTCTCTCGTTTCGGCTAGGGCCATACCTGCCAATCATTCCAGCACGGACCTTGACGATACAAGATCACTAAGAAAATGGATCGACGCCGATCCGGACGCCCACTGGCGGCTTCTTCTCGAAAGTCAGCCCCTAGAGGAGGTTGTAGACGCCGCGACGAGCGAATCGACTTTGGCCAATGTTTCCGATGGGATTGAGTTTCTTGAGAACTATGACAACGAAGACGTAACGCTTGAGATCAAGATTCTAAGTAGCCGCGCAACCCAGGAAGTGGAAATTCTTGAAGGGATCTGTGACGCTGAGAACCCGCCAGCCTCGGCGGTTTTCTTGGTTTGGCTAGGTGACGATCGTGTCTTATTCTACAGGCGTGACCTTGAGGCTGCTCTACCTTCCTTGCGTTGGCTCATTGAAAATCGATACTCATCCGAGGTGCCGCCTGTCATAGCGGGCAACCATTATGGCACTCAGGATGCGGTGTACTTCAAAATCAGCAACAGTGCCGCGTTCAGGAGAACTTGGGGCCGTAAGCTAAAAGTTCTGGCAAGAACGCTAGCGGGCGCGCAAACTGGGGGTCGATACCTCACTGCGGCACTCGCACGAGACCTAGCCGAACTGGCGAATGGTGTTTTTTCGGCCGTTGACCTGCGTGGTTCGTACACTGATAGCAGACAGCCGAAGATCGAAGTCGTTGCTGCGGACCTTTATGAGCTCATACACACTAGTAGCCGCACGAACGAGAAGCGTAAAACGCTGACGGTACCAGTGCAAGTGCATAGCGCTGAGGCTACCGCGTTCTTATTTCGAGATGGAGGATATAACCTTCAGAAAGCTGAGATGCTCCTTGAAGGTGCTGTAACTGGGCTCGGGAAGAGGCGGCTGCTATGGTTGGGAAATCAGAGTATTCCGCACCGACTTCGAGTTGATATACGCCCCCCGGCTCTTGGTGGTGACAGCGGCCAGTACATGGCTGCCGTTCGAGCAGCACTTTCCGCTCCACGCATGGGGACCCTTCTTGCTGACGATGGCTACGTTTCCGGCGACTCTGTAATTGGAAAGTTCCTCGAATACTGCCGGATGAATTCACTTGTCTGCTTCAATGAATCAGAAACCATCGGTCCCTCTGTTGCACATGCGATGACGCTGCACGCGGCAGCGGCAGCAATCAAAGATGGGACTCCCGGGGCGATGGTCCTCGATCTCTTCTCGGGCAGCGGCGTGGCAAATAGATTACTTTCAATGCACAGTCACTCAGTGATATCTGTTGATCTGTATGTCGCAGCAGGAGCCGTTCAAGTTGCTCCCGACGGTGGCGACGGGCTATGGCTGCAGACTGATGCCCGAGCCGTGCTGAAGCATTCCAGTCCCCTCATAGAGCAGAAGTTTGACGTAATCGGGCTCGACCCACCTCACGCCGAGCTTTTGGATCTATTATTTGGCGCGGCGGAGCAGCCTTCATTGGTTCAGCTGTGCGCAGAGCGCTCGGATTGGATCGTTATGTATCAAGGGCACACAACGCAAAGGGGACGCCTGGCATTGGTGCGTGCTGGCCTCGTTCAGGCCGGCTGGCCAAACGTTCTGGTCTTGCAGGTCGAAGAAGAGCTGATCGTGCTGGCCGCTACAAAGAATATCGACAATGAACGATTTTTAAAACTGGCGTCGCACGTAATGTCCGACATTCGAAATTTCGCTTTGCGGCATATCGGCGAAGTGAACGTATCAGAAGTCAAGTGACCCGGATCACAGGGCTAATTGAAGGATGGTAAGATATGGTTACTTAAGTTATTTGGATTTATGTATGAAGGGCGTAAGCGTGCCTCCTGAAGATTCTGACTTCCAGTGGTCGAAAGGCTTTGCTGAACTTCCTGCTGGTCGACAGGGTAGTCAGTCTGTCGTATCGGTTCGCGGGCGTAGGGATGGTGCGCGAGTCCTTAAGCGAGCTGCACTCGGCCGGGGTTTGACTCTTCACGAGGCCAACGCCGCAGTGGCTAACTTGAGTGCCTACCGAGATGAACTCGCTTTTAGTGACTGGAATATTCCTGCGGTAGCCGAGACAACAGTTGTCGGAAGTGGCAACGCTGTTGAAGTATGGGCTATTGAGCAGTATATTCCCGGTGGAGATATCGCGACACTCGGTTTCCGAGATTCCAGGATTCGCAAGGCGCTACTGCAGGTTGTTAATGCTGTTTCCTTGGTCGCCAGTCAGTTGCCATTAACTGCTGTCGATAATGTGACGACGCTGTCCATGATGCCCTACGGAATCGACCTTAAACCAAGCAACATTATCGTCCATCCGAGAACTGGATTGGCATACCTCGTCGATACGTTCCCGCCCTTGAATTTTGCTGAGAATGGATCATTCGCATTCTACAACTCCAAGGTGCATAGGTTCTCGGAGAGCATGCTAATGGCTGTATGTGCCACTCGAGAGGGATCTATTCTGCGGTTTTGGCGGCTCCTTGAGCGTCAGTGGAATCTCGGCGCAGCCGACACCCTGACTATGAGGCAGATGCTCGCCGAAGTATTAGAGGAGTCGCCGATGCCTCATGCGAGTGTTGAGATTATTTTAGGGCAGATAGAAACAAATTATCCAATGCTGGATCTCTACTATGCTGGAGCGCTGCCTTCCGGCGCCGCTTAGCGTTGTTACTCTGGTTGAGCGTGGCGCAAGTGGTCGTTTGAGCGTAGTTACCTTAACCAGCCCTGTACCTCACCGATAACCTGCGCCTGCCAGGCCTGGCTCTGAGGGGCGGCGTACGTCGGGTCATCGTGGACGGCCAGTCCGTGTTGCGCACCCTCGAGCTCAAGCAGCCGGTGTGGGGCCGTCAGCCGGCGATCTGCATCCCGCGACGACTCCACCGGGATGAAGGTGTCCTTGGTGCCATGCACGATGAGCGTGGGCGCTTGGATGTCAGCCAGCGCCCCGCGAGCATCCAGCCAGAACACCTCATTGAGCAGGGCCCGGCTCAGTTTGAAGCTCGGGGAGTGCGGCAAGAAGCCCTGTTCGCTCAGGTCACGCGCCGCCTCGTCGGTCAGGTAGTCGTCCTGCCGGAAGTCCTTCTGATCCACGAACCGCTGCTTGTAGTCGAGCAGCGGGTTGAACAGAACCAGTCGTTCGACGTCGGCCGGACGGCGAGCGGCGTAGTAGGCAGCCAGGCCACCGGAGAAGCTGGCCGCCACCAGCGACGCCGACGCCAGGCTGGTCTCCCGGCAGAGGTGGGCGCGAGCTGCGCGAATGGCGTTGAGGACCCCGGCGAGCGACAGCTCCTCCTGACGGCCTTCGCTCTCGCCGTGACCAGGGAGATCGAAGCGGAGCGAGGCTACACCGCCCTCGGCCAGGCCGGCGGCCAGTCGGGTGAAGAATCCAGCCTCATGGCGCGTGACGCCGCCGCCGTGCACGAGTACGGCGGCGTGGTGCAGTTGGCCGTCCGGCTCGACCAGCGTGCCGACCAGGCTGAGGCCGTCTAGCGTGCGGAACGTGGTGTCGGTGCTACGTGCGGTCATATCCCAAGCTTACGGTGGGGCGTCCGATCGGAGAGCTGGCTCGTGTGGGTAGTTCATTCCGAGCGATACCCAATAAGCAGGCTTCAGCTTACACGTTGACTCTTTGCGATCGTTCAACTACCGCCCGCAGGAAATGCGCCACCCATTTGAGTACTTGCCTTCAGTTCGCTAATGGGCAAGAATATATGTTGTTTCTTGATTAATTTAGCAAGAAATCATGACTGGGGTTGAATTGTTACCATGATCATGTCTCCGTCGTGTTCGCGACATACAATCGTAAATGGCAGGCAGCATGGCAAAGACGGCGGCAGCGGCTTTCAACATCTTTCTAAACGGACTCACGCCGAGCGGCAGCGAGCGTTCGAAGGCCTCCTCGCATCGTGAAAGCATTATGTCAAAACTCGACGCGAAGTTCGGCGTCTATCGTATGTTTGAGAGTGGCTCGTTCAAGCATGGCACCGGAGTAAGTGGTCACAGTGATGTTGACTTCTTCGTGTCGCTTAAGTCGAACCGACCGAGCTTGTCGGACAGTACGCTCTCGGCTGTGCGGAGTGCGTTGCAGGAGAGATTTCCGTATACGCATATCCATGTCTCGCGGCCCGCTGTCGTGCTTGAGTTCGGTCAGGGATATGAGCGCGTCGAGGTTATCCCTGCCTACGCGAAGGAGCGCGTGACTGACAAAGAGGTCATGAAGTTCAATATCCCCGGCGTCGTGGACGAGTGGATGGAGTCCACGCCAGAGGCCCACCTCAGTTACGTTAACAGCTGCAACTCCAACCCGCAGGGCGGCGCAAAGGAGCTGGCCCGTCTAGCTAAGGCGTGGAAGTACTATCGTAACGTGCCGATCTCGTCTTTCTACCTTGAGATGCGAGCGGCTCAATATATGGACGACGAGACCTTTATTGACTATGCTCAGGACCTCAAGAGATTCCTTGATCGATTGCAGGGGCATGAGCTCGCGTCGATGAATGATCCGACTGGGTACACGGGTCGAATCCATGCATGTTCAAGTGACGTAAAGCGTGCGGACGCATTATCGAAGCTTGACACCGCTGTAACTCGGGCAACCAAGGCGCTCGACGAACACAAGAGCGGCAATGAGCGTAAGGCGTTCGAGTGGTGGGAATTACTATTCAATGGGGAATTTCCGGCTTACTACTAGGCTCGGTAAAAAAATGTGTTCTAGCTTTCACCGTTTTCAGAGTCACTTGATCGCTTGACACGTGAAGAAAGCAGGCGTGCGACGCTCTTCATCGTTGCCTCGTTCTTCTTACGCTTGAGCTTGTAGATGAAGTTGGGAACCTGGGGAACGTCCCGGCGTAGAGTATATAGGCGACTCTGCCAAACAAGCAGGTCTTCGCTCTCAAGTTCTTTGGCGTTGTCTTCTAGTTTCGCCTCGATTGTGGCCGTGAGGTCGCTGCGGTCCGCCGCTGCGCGGCGGATGCCGAACCAGTACTCAAAAGCGTTCAAGAAGGCCGGAAGCAGTGGTAGGAGAACGCCAAGCAAGAAGGTGGTAAAGTTGAGCTTCTGCACGACTCCGAATGTAACCAAGAGGGCTGTCCAGGCAATTACGATACCCAGCCAGGTATTGGCATAGGTGCGCAGAAGTCGGTCAGAGTAAGAGGCGTTTGCTCGCTGACATATCGCGACCGTGACTAAGGGATCCTGTGCCTTGTCGATGTCGTACCAGTCGAGAAGTTTGGCCTCCTTTGCTTGAGGCAAGATGCTCTCGTCCGCACCGGCGATTGCGGAAATTTCTTCCAGCGACGGGCTTGGTGTGCGCTTACCCTGGGACGGCATCCCAAAAATCAGCGTGTCAAATATTTCTTGCACAGCTGCAGCCTTGGCCGAAGTCCTCTTCTCCAGTTGAATAAGCGCAGTTCGGCCGGCAAAAGTCCATAACGTGGCTATGGCACCCCAGACTATGGCGGACTTTGGCCAAACTAGGCAGGCGCTCGGTGTGACAATCGCGATCAGAAGGACGCCGATTGTACGGAGTGCCAGCCAACGCTTTGATTTGGAGTACAGACGCCGTTGGGCGAGGAGGAGGCGAGCAGCTTCAATCGTATTCTGCTCTCGGGCAATAATTTCACTCGTTGGAGGATTGTATTCCCCTGCGTTGAGAGGGGCGTGGGCGTCTGTCATCATCCTGGCCTTTCGTTACTGTGAATAATAGCAGAGTGCATACCAGCTCGACATCTCGCGTAACGTGTCGACCCATATTTCTTACGATCCCGTGACCCCGGGATCCTTGGGGTGGAAGACGTCTAAGCAGTGAGCAAGCTGAATGGCCAGGATAAGGTAGGATCGATCGATGACGCAGATCTCTTCTGCTGGTGCCACGAGCTCAGGTGATTCACCTTCGTCGCTGATCGTTGCATCGATGCCCTGGGTCTTCACTCAGCGATCGCCCTTGAGCTCAGATGGGTTCATCTCAGAGGCGAAGCGACGCGGGTTCGATCTCAACACTCAGGTTATGCGCGAACTCTACCGGCATCGGTTGCTTATCCCGTTCGTGTGGGCGCAAAACGAGCCGGACCCGTCGCTGGCGGTCTCCGTCGATGATGAGCCGGGTCGCGCGGGGACCTTGCTTACGGAACTGCGTCTCGCTCGCGAGGCAGGCAGGTTGCGTGACCTGGCTACGACGACCTTCCGACCGCACCTACCATTTGCTCGGCAGGCACGCTTCAACCGGCGCTGGTGGAACGGCTTCATCTACTCATGGCATCAGCTGCACGTCTTGTCGGTCATGCCGTGGATACTGGAAGGGCGTCGGAACAAGTGGCGAGGTCGAGAACTGCGCGTAACGCTGCCAGTGCCTCATGAGCACTTGATCGAGCGGGCGGCCGAGTGCAGGAGGCTTGCCATCGCGGCTACCGCTCTTGAGGCGAGGTACAACCCGGCACTCGATCCGGAGTGGGTTCGCTTGTCGAGTGCGGGTGTCGAAGAGTGGAAGGTCTATAGAGACGGCTTCGATCCAATCGCAGCGAGCCGTGCTCTTGGCTACTCCGCAGCTCAGGCGAGGGACGACGCCGAAGACCTCCTTGAGCTGGCACAGAGAATTGACCCACTTGGACGGTCATGGGGCAAGCTGGCGCGGCGAGCGCCGAAGAAGGCATGGGATGACCTCAAAGGGCCAGCCCTGGCCGCAATGGACATGCGGCAGACGGCTGAGATCCTGCTTCTCTTCTATGAGGACTTGGCCCGCCGCGGTGCGGCTGATCCACTTCCGAAGCCGCCGTTGATGACAGTGCATCCCATGCACGACCGCTTGAGCTACCGCGAAGGCACATTGGATCAAGACCTGATGAGGCTCGGCATATCCCCTCATCCTCGCGTTGTACTAGCCGTGGAGGGTGAAAGCGAGGCGGTGCACGTGCCGAAACTCTGGGCGGAGCTAGGCTTCCGCGAGGCACCTGAGCTCATGCGAGTACTGCGTCTCGATGGCGTGGACAAAGACTTGCAGAAGGTGGCTGCGCTGGCCGCTGCGCCCTTAATCGGCGGCCGACGGGTTCAGGGCAGTTGGGACCTGCTTAAGCCGCCTACCTGCCTGATGGTCGCCGTTGATCCCGAAGGCAAGTGGTCTCCAGACAGGGCGGCGAAGACGCGCGAAGACATCCTGGACGAGATCAGGAGTGTGCTTCGCGCGCAGGGCGCCAAGACCACCGAGGAAGAACTCGGCCTGCTCGTCCATGTGCAGACGTGGTCGGCGTCCTGCTACGAGTTCGCTCACTTCGACGATGGCGAGCTGGCCGACGCCTTGATGGCCGTGCATGAGACGGTGAACGGCTTAACCCGAGATGAGTTGATTCGGGACCTCGCGAACCTGCGCGAGCGTTCGCGAAAGGGACATAACCGGGTGGACATCAAGCACGTGTGGAGCCAGTGGAGCTACGAGCCCAGTAAGGTCGCGTTGGCTGAGCAGCTATGGCCAGCGCTGAAGCGCAAGATCGACCGGTGCCGGGCCGAGGAGGATGCTCCCGTGCCAGAGATCGTTGAGGTGGTCCTGCGCGCACACGCCACGGCCCAACAATGGCGCTATGAGTCTTTCGTGCTGACGGCGGTCGAAGACCCGGACGACCAGTAGGGGCTACCGCTCCCGCCCCTGGGTGTCCCGCATTCGCACGCCGACCTCTAGGAGTCTTCGTCGCACCGTGTCGGCGGTGGTGTCGAACTTCTCAGCGATCCGGGCGAGCGGCCAGCCGGATCGGTAGAGCCGGGCAGCTTCGGGTACATCCTCAGGATGGAGTCCAGGTGGCTTGGTGTCGATGCCTCGGGAGCGGAGATGCCCGCCGGCCGTGTTGCGGCTGATACCGAAGAGGGTCGCCAGCTCGCGGACGCGGCTTCCGGCCTGGTAGGCGGCTACGAGTTCATCGACTTCGGCTGGGCGCAGCTGGCGGGCAGTCCGATGGGTAGATTTGTGATGTGTGTCACAAGGCGGCAGATTTGACCACATCTGGACGAGCCCGAGCATGTGCCGGACCGGCCGGGGAGGCCTTGAAAGGGCCTCCGTCAGGCCCACAGCAGGTCAAGGGCCGTCCACAGTTGAGTGGGCGGCCCTTTTCGTTGCCCTCGCTACGACTGCGCCGAGCCGGCCGCGCGGGCGACCCGCTCCAGCTTCTCGCGGTACTCCGCCCACTTGTCCGCGTCCAGATCGGGCAGGTTCGTCGCGTCGGCCCGCATGCCGATGGCGCCGTCGATGAGTTCGCGGACGATGTCCGCGTGGCCCGCGTGCCGGTGGATCTCGGCGATCACGTGCACCAGCACCCGGTGCAGCGTCGTCTTGCGGCGCTCCGGCGGCCACCACGGGACCTCGCCGGTCGCGTCCAGCGGGGTCGACTCGATGGCCTCGTCCGCGAACGCCCAGACGCGCCGGTAGAGCCCGACGATGTCGTCGTGCGACTCGTCCTCGGACGCCCAGAAGTCGGCGCCGGGGTCGGCGTCCGTGTTGTCGTACCACGGGAGCGACTCCGGGAACTTCCGGCCGAACGTGTCGCCGAAGTAACCGAGCTCGACACCGGCCATGTGCTTGACGAGGCCGAGCAGGTTGGTCCCGGTGGGCGTCACCGGCCGGCGCATGTCGTACTCGGAAAGGCCGTCGAGCTTCCACAGCAGCGCGTCACGCGCCGCCTGCAGGTACCGCCGCAGATCGGCCTGAGGATCGGAGTCGGTCATGCGAGGAAGCTACCAATCCGCGGTCGTGACAGTCACGGTGTCAGTTCGGGGTCAGGTCCGTGTCAGGGCGGGCGTTCAGAGTCCTCCCATGACCACTTCAGCGATCACCGCGACGGACCTCCGGAAGGCCTACCAAGACAAAGTCGTGCTCGATGGGATCGATCTCGATGTCGCCTCGGGGAGCGTTTTCTCCCTTCTCGGGCCGAACGGGGCCGGGAAGACCACCACCGTCAACATCCTCACCACGCTGAGCCGAGCCGACGGCGGGAGCGTGCGCGTCGCCGGGCATGACATCGATTCCGATGCCAAGGCCGTCCGGAAGGCCATCGGGGTCACCGGGCAGTTCGCCGCCGTCGACGAGCTGCTCACCGGGCAGGAAAACCTGCAGCTCATGGTCGATCTCAGCCCCGTCAAGAACGGCAAGCGGGTCGTCGAGGACCTCCTCGAGCGGTTCGAACTGACCGAGTCGGCGGGGAAGCCCACCTCGACCTACTCCGGGGGCATGCGGCGGAAGCTCGACCTCGCCATGACGCTCGTCGGTGACCCGCGGATCATCTTCCTCGACGAACCGACCACCGGCCTGGACCCGCGCAGCCGGCGCACCATGTGGTCCATCGTCAAGGACCTCGTGGCCGACGGCGTCACCATCTTCCTCACCACCCAGTACCTCGACGAAGCCGACCAGCTCGCCGACAAGATCGCCGTGCTCGACCGCGGGCGCATCGTCGCCCAGGGCACGCCCGGCGAACTGAAGCGCCAGATCCCCGGTACGCACGTCCGGCTCCGGTTCACCAGCGTCGCCGAACTCGACGCGGCCGCGCGTGTCATCTCCGGCTCCACGCGCGACGACGAGGCGCTGACCCTGCGGGTCCCCGGCGACGGCGGCACGAAGTCGCTGCGGAACCTGCTCGACCGGCTCGACGAGTACGCCATCAGCGCCGAAGAGTTTTCCGTCCACACCCCCGACCTCGACGACGTCTTCCTCGCCCTGACGGGCCACAACACCACGGAGGTAGCAGCGAAATGAGCGCCCAGACTGTCATGTTGCGCCGCAACTTCAAGCACATCGCCCGGAACCCGACCTCGGTGTTCAACGCCGTCCTGATGCCGATCGTGATCATGCTGATGTTCGTCTACATGCTGGGAGACGCCTTCGACGTCGGAGTGAACTACGTCGACTACGCGACGCCCGGCCTGATGCTGCTCGCCATCTGCTACGGCCTGGGGGCCACCGCGACGTCGGTGAACTCGGACATGACCAAGGGCATCATCAACCGGTTCAAGGTCATGGACGTCTCCCGCGGCGCGGTGCTGACCGGGCACGTCGTCGCGAGCGTCCTGACGAACCTGGTCGCCATCGCCGCCCTCGTCGGAGTGGCCTTCGCGCTGGGATTCCGGCCGAACGCGAGTTTCCTCGACTGGCTCGGCGTGCTCGGCATGGTCGTGCTCCTGGCCTTCGCGGCGGGCTGGCTCACTGTCGCGTTGGGACTGTTCGCCAAGTCCCCGGAGACGGCCGGCCTGGCGTCCGTGCCGCTGGTCATGCTGCCGTTCTTCAGCAGCGCGATCGCCCCGGCGGACAAGATGGGCCCGGGCCTGCGGGAGTTCGCCGAGTACCAGCCCTTCACGCCGATCATCGAGACCGTGCGCGGGCTGCTCAACGGCACCCCGTCCGCCGGTTACGCGATCACGGCCGTCGCCTGGTGCCTCGGCATCGCCCTCGCCGGCTACTTCTGGGCGCGATCGACGTTCAAGAAGCGAGCGTGACCTCGGCGAGTTCCCGCCAGTCCGCCCGCGCTCCCTGCTCAGCCGCCTCGGTGAACCCCTCGTCACCGAGGCGGCTTCGCGTGACCTTCTCGATCCGGGCCAGGTCCGGCCGGGAGCGGTCCGGCAGGCCGCGCACGCCGGCGCTCGCCGCCAGCAGCCGCGCGGCCTGCTCGTACTCTTCGCGCCGCAGCGCCAGATCCGCGATCCCGACGAGAACCTGCGCGGTCAGGGGCGGGTGGCCCACCTCGGCCGCCGCCGCCAATGCCTCGGCCCGGTGCTCGCGGGCTTCGGCGGGATCCTCGGTGAGATACCCGAGGAGGTCCTGGACCACGGCGCGGACCTGGGCTCGCTCGGCCGCGGAGCCGAGCATCGCCGTCGCGACGCCGAGCTGGCGACGGGCCTGCGCGGTGTCGCCGCTCCAGCGGGCGAGGTCCGCCTTCGAGAGGGCCAGCTCGGTCAGCGCCTCCGGCCAGGCGACCCGTTCCGCGTACCGCTGGGCTTCCGCGATCGAGGCGGCGCTCGACTCCTCGGCCCCGGACAGCCAGTACAGCTGGGCCTGCCGTGCCCGCATCCGCACGACGTCCTCGATGGCACCGACCTCGGTGACGATCGAGATCGCGGCTTCGTAGTGCTCGCACGCCCCGGCGAAGTCGCCGCGCATGGCCATGAGGTCGGCCAGCTCGGTCTGGGCGAACGAAGTGCCCCACCGCTCGCCGAGTGCGCGGAATTCGGCGAGGGCCGCTTCGAAGTACGCGTCCGCGTCCTGCCCCTCCCGGCCGAGCTGGATCCGCATCTTGCCGAGCTGCAACCGGGCCAGGGCGCGCACCCACGGGTCTTCGTCGGTGATCAGCGGTTCCCACGCGGACGCGAACGCGTCCGGCGACTGCACCATGCGCTCCAGCGCGGCGACCAGCGACACCGCCGGGTGCGGGTGCGGGAGGCGCGACGCGATCTCGTGCACCTGGTGGATCCACTCGATCGCCTGGTTCTGGTCGCTTTCGCGGCCGGCGGTCAGGAACCCCGTGACGAACGCGTACACCGTGGCGCGGATTTCTTCGGACACCTCGCCGGGAACGGCGGTGGCCGCCACGAGCAGTTCGCTGCCTTCGGTCTTGTGCCCGGCGAGCCACCAGTACCAGCCCGCGGCCGCCGCGAGCCGCATCGCCTCGGGTGCTTCGCCGGCCGCGAGGGCCCCGCGCATCGCGGCGGCGATGTTGTCGTGTTCGGCGTCGAGGAGGGCGAGCCACTTCAGCTGGTCGGCCCGGCGAAGGTGTGGTTCCGCGGTTTCGGCGAACTCGGTGAAGTACGCGAGGTGCGCCCGACGCACCGAATCCGTGTCGCCGGCTTCGGCGAGCCGCTGCTGGGCGTACTCCTTGATCGTGCCGAGCATCCGGTAGCGCGGCGCCTGGTCGCCTTTGGTGACCACCAGCGACTTCTCGGCCAGCGCGGTCAGCAGCTCCTCGGCCGCGTCGCTCGCGCAGACCCGCTCGGCCGCCTCCAGGCTCGCGCCACCGGCGAACACCGAGAGCCGACAGAGGACGGCGCGTTCGTCGTCGGAGAGCAGTTCCCAGCTCCAGTCGATCACCGCGCGCAGCGTCCGGTGCCGCGGCAGCGCGGTGCGGCTGCCGCCGGTCAGCAGGCGGAACCGGTCGTCGAGGCGGTTGGCGAGCTGCTCGAGGGACATCGTGCGCAGCCGGGCCGCGGCGAGCTCGATGGCCAGTGGCATCCCGTCCAGCGCCCGGCAGACGCGGGCGAGCGTCGGGGCGTCGGCCACGAAGTCGTTGCGCACAGCGCCGGCTCGGTCCCGCAGCAGCCGGACGGCCGGAGCTTCCTCGATCTTCGCGGGGTCGGCGTCCTCGGCCGGCAGGGCGAGCGGGGCGACCGGCCACAGCGCCTCACCGGTGATGCCGAGGGGTTCGCGGCTGGTCGCGAGGATGCGCAGCCGGCGGCACTCGCCGAGCATCCGGTGGGCGAAGGCGGCCGCGGACTCGATGACGTGCTCGCAGTTGTCCAGGACCAGCACCATGTCGCGGTCCTGCAGCGCGGCGATGACCCGGTCGGTGGGTTCAGCCTCCGACGCGTCCCCGAGCAGGGCGTCGCGCAGCTTGAGCGCGGCGAGCGTCGCCTGGGCCACGTCGCCTTCGGTCGGCGCGAGCTCCACCAGCCAGGCGCCGTCCGGGACGTCGCCGAGCAGTGTGCGCGCCGTCTCGGTGGCCAGGCGGGTCTTGCCCGAGCCGCCTGGTCCGACCAGCGTGGTGAGCCGGTGTTCGGTGACGAGCCCGCGGACGGCGGCGACGTCGTCGTCCTTGCCGACGTAACTGGTCAGCTCGGCGCGCAGGTTCGTCTTGCGAGGCTCTTCGCGCCGGGTCAGCTCGCCGCGCAACAGCGCGACGTGCAGTGCGGCCAGCTCCGGCGACGGGTCGACGCCCAGTTCGTCGGCCAGCGTCTCGCGTGTGCGCTCGTAGACGCGCAGGGCCTCGGTGTCCCGGCCGGTCGCGACCAGGCCGCGCATCAACGCGCCGACGAGCCGCTCCCGGGCGGGGTGCGCGGCCACCAGGTCGGTGAGCTCGGTGACGGCACCCTGGCCGAAGTCGGTCTCCGCGTCGAAACGGTCCTCGAGGGCGGCCAGCCGGAGTCCTTCGAGCCGGGTGACCGCGGCGTCGAACGCGGCGCTCTCGGTCAGGCCGACGTCCTGCATGGCCGGGCCCCGCCACAACGCCAGCGCCTCGCGCAGCTGCCGGACATCGTCGCCGGCCTGGGCGACGAGGCGTTCGAACCGCACGGCGTCGACGGCGTCGGGGTCCACGGTCAGCCGGTAACCGGCGGGCCGGCCCTCGACCTCGCCGTCCGGAAGCACCTTCCGGAGGCGGGAAACCAAGCGCTGCAACGCGTTCGCCGCGTCCGCCGGCGGGTTCTCACCCCAGATCCAGTCGACGAGCGTCGCCTTCGGCACCACGCGACCCGGCTCGAGCGCGAGAGCGATGAGCAGTCCGCGCAGCCGGGCGCCCGGCACGTCGGCCACCACGCCGTCGTCCGCGCGAACTTCGAATGACCCCAGTATCCCGATCTGCACCCGGCCGATGATGCCATGGCGCCTGGGATGTCCGGGCCGTGTCAGCGCCGTGTCAGGTCCGGCGGCGATCGTGGTCGGCACAACCACCACGAAAGGACCTCCGATGAGCGACACCCCGCAGGGCCTCCCGATGGAGCGGGACGCGGGTCCCTTCGACCCGCCCCGCGAGATCACCAAGCTTCGCGAGGCCCGCCCGGTGAGCCCGCTGACGTTCCCGGACGGGCACGAGGGCTGGCTCGTCACCGGCTACGAAGCGGTGCGCCAGATGATGGCGGACACGCGGTTCAGCTCGCGGCTGGACCTCGACGTCGTCCACGTGCCGTTCGAGACGCCCGGCATGCCCGTGGCGACCGAGCCGTCCCCGCAGCTGCCGGGCATGTTCATCGCGATGGACCCGCCCGACCACGGCCGGCTGCGCAAGCGGCTCACCGGCGCTTTCACCGTCAAGCGGATGAAGCAGCTGGAAGAGCACATCGCGGAGATCGTCGAGCAGCAGCTGGACCACCTGGCGCGCCTGGCCCCGCCGGTGGACCTGGTCAAGGAGTTCGCGCTGCCGGTGCCCTCGCTGGTGATCTGCGAACTGCTCGGCGTCCCCTACGAGGACCGGGAGAGCTTCCAGACCAACTCGGCGCAGTTCATGGTCCGCGACCAGACGCTCGAAGAGAAGATGGGCGCGTACATCGCGCTGAACACGTACCTGTCCGAACTGGTGACGCGCAAGCGTTCTTCGCCGGGTGAGGACATCCTTTCGGACCTGGCCCGCCACGAGGACCTCACGATCGAGGAGCTGACCGGGGCCGCGTTCCTGATGCTGATCGCGGGGCACGAGACGACGGCCAACATGCTGTCCCTGGGCACTTTCGCGCTGCTGGAGCACCCGGCCGAGCTGGCTGCCCTTGCCGCCGACCCTTCGTTGATGCCGGGTGCCGTCGAGGAGCTGCTGCGGTACCTGTCCGTCGCCGACATCTTCTACCGTTACGCGACGGAGGACCTTTCGCTTGGGGGTGAAACGATCCCCAAGGGGTCCACTGTGGTCGTCTCGCTGCTGGCCGCCAACCGGGACCCGGAGCGCTTCCCGGACCCGGACGTGCTGGACATCCGGCGCAACGCACGCGGGCTCCTGTCCTTCGGCCACGGCGTGCACCAGTGCCTGGGGCAGCAGCTGGCGCGCATCGAGATGCGGGCCGGGTTCGAGGGGTTGCTGCGGCGGTTCCCGACTCTCCGGCTCGCCGTCCCCGCCGGCGAGGTGAAGCTGCGGACCGACATGAACATCTACGGCGTTCACGCACTGCCGGTCACCTGGTAGGCGTGGGTTCGTCCGGTCGCCAGTTGGCGACCGGACGACACACCAGGGCATCCGACGTCCGCGCGTACTCGATGTTCCGCAAGTAGTAGGTGTATCGACTGAGGTCATCGAGCAGGTGGTGTTCGGCCAAGGCGCAGATGAGGTGTTCGCTCGCTTCCAGCAAGGCCAGCCCGTCCGGCAATTCTGCTCGGTCGGTGCCCGCGAGGTCGGCGGTAAACGGGTTGGCGATGACGATCCCGGAAATCCATTCGGTCGTGTCGTTGTCCTGGAAACTGTCGGGCCCGACGATGTACGCCAGCGGTCGTACGTCAGAGACGAGAGGGCGGGGCTCCCTGCTTCGAGTGACTGATTGGCCGCCGCGCGGTCGCCAGTACACGCCTTCGTGGACGCCGATCGACCGGCACAGGTGTACGAGCGGTGCGCTGTCGAGCGGTATTCCTTCGAGTTCGAAGGAGAGAGTGATGGCCACAGCTCGTCGCGTCCGGTGCGCGGCCAGGTTGGCTGTCAGCGTGTAGAACCCACCATCACACCGGTCGAGGTAGCAAATCTCTTCACTGTCGTGGGCGCCGAGCGTCTCCGCACGTTGCCTCCACTGTGGAAGCTGTTCGGCGAACGCCGCCGAACCGAGGCCGTGCCAGTTCTGGTTCGGCTGCTGGATGCTCCACCGTGCGTCCTTCGTTGCCCATCCCAGAGCCGCTAGCTTTTCGACGAGCTGGAGCAGCCCGTGTTCATCGAGGCCTCTCGGTGACACGTCGAGAGTGACGCCGAAGCCGTGAGCTGCCACCCAATCGATGTCCGGGAGCTCGTGTGCGAAGACGAACTGCCCGAACTGTCCGGCACATTCGACCAACCGGCTGCGACTGCCGTCAGGTTGCATGAACTGCAGGTCGGCTACCGGCAAGTCGGCTTTCGGTACCTTCGGCCGCTTCGTGTCGGGCTCGTCGAGCAAGACTGTGCCATTCGTGAGCAGCGCTTCTCTCTTCCGCCACAGCAGTTCTGGCAGGGGAACGAGTCCCGAGACAACCAAGCGGAGTTCCTCGCCCGAGATCAACAGGATCGGCTGACGCCGGTGCTGCTCGACGTCCGAGATGACCGAACCGGCGAAGCCCGTGAAGCTGAGGAGGATACCGACAACCCGCCGGTCCGTTCGCCTCAGTCGCGAGCGGAGACTGTCGATGTCGTCGATGTCCGCCCGGGCGTTCCGCCACTTGCACTCGATCAGATAAGTCTCGCCGTCCCTGGTCGCCAGGACGTCGGTCTGCCGCGGCCGGGCCGTGCCCGGGCTCCGGCTGACATCGAAATGATGGTGGCGGAACATCTCGGCGGCGAGTCGTTCGAGGTCCCGGCCTCGCTTCGCCGGATCGTCCAGCTTTTCGAGTGCTTCGAGGCGAGCTTCCAAATCGCTCTTCATCACGACATCATCCAGCTCACGTGTGCGCCCGAGCCCGCATCCACAGCACGACGTCGAGGCACCTCAGCAAGCTGATGTCCTCGATGCCGCCCGCTTCGGTGCGGAGCTCGGCCAGGGCCGACGTCCGGGCCGGGTCCGTGTGGAACCAGCTCCACAGGCAGTTCCACGGGCTCGCGGGCGCCTTGAGGATCGCGCTGACCTGGCTGTCGTACACCGGGGTCAGGCGGGGGCGCTTACGGGCCAGCAGCTTGGACGCCGTCACCGGGCGGTGCTTGCCGCCGCACTGCCTGAACAGCTCCCACAGCTGGTCGGCCGGTGCGCCCCGCTCGTACGTGGACCACGGGGCCGAATGCATGGAGACGTCCGCCGGGATCTGCTCCAGCAGCTCCGTGATCCGGTGGGCGTGGGTCATCGTCGTGTCGATCGCGACTTCCGCCAGGCTCGTGATGCTGAGGAAGTTCAGCGCCAGGACGTCCGCTTCGGTCACCGTGTTGGCCACCGACAGGCCGTCGCCGCCGCCGGCGAAACGCTCGAACCAGCGGCCGGTGTAGCGGCGCTCGTCGAAGTAGCGCCGGAGGGCCGTCAGCGATTCCTCGCGGTGCTCGCCGCGGACGTACTGGTCGAGTACGTGGTGCTGGTGGGCGTAGTCGATCATGTCGGGCGCTCCCCTCATCGCCGAATGAGGGTCGCGCCCGTCCGACCGACCGTTACGACAGCGTTTTCAGCCAGTTTCCCACCACGCCGAAGTACGTCGGCGCGTTCGGGGCGTAGTTGATCGCGTGGCCGTAGCCGTTCAGGATGTACGTCTGCAGCCGCGAGGTACCGAAGAACGGTGCTTCGGACGCCCGCAACGCCTCGGGTGACGAACAGTCACTGCCCAGCAGCCCGCAGAAGTTCGGGTCGTTGCCCACCACCAGCAGGACCGGTGCCGTGATCTGCTGGGACGCCGGGGTGACGACGGTCGTCAGCGTCAGGCTGTCCACCGCCTCGGTCGCCGCGAAGACGTCCTTTGTGGACTCGTCGTAGGCCATCGCGGCGGTGTCGTAGGGGCCTGGCGTGTGGAAGGCCGCGTAGCGGGTGCCGGGGTCGGTGGTCAGGTAGCCCGCGTCGCGACCGGGGACGGCCGGGTCCAGCGGGGCCGGGATCATCTGGGCCAGCGTCGGGATCACCGAGACCAGGTTCATCCGGTGTGTCATCCCGGTGACGAGCACGCCGTCGACGTCGCGGTAGCGGCCGGCCTCGATCATCGCCATCGCCGAACCGATCGAATGGCCGCCGACGACCACCTTCGCGAACCGCGGGCGCACCGCCTGGACCACCTGGTGCGCCGCGGTCGCCTGGACGGACGCGCTCAGCAGCGCGCTCAACGGCTTCGAGCTCTGCCCGGTGCCGAGCCGGTCCAAGGCCAACGTCGCGATCCCCGCCTGGTTCATCGCCAGCCGGAACGACCGGATCTCCGGCGTGTAGCCGATGTCCCAATAGGACGCGCTGTACGTGCCGCCGGGAATCAGGACCACGACGGTCGACGCGCCGGCCGGGGCGCACAGGCGCCCGTGCATCGTCTGCGGCAGGAGTGCCACCGTGACGGGGACGTACAAGTCCTGGCAGGTCGGCGCCGCCTGGGCCGGAGCGGGCACGAACACCGTGGCCGCGAACAGCACGAAGACAGCGAAAAATCGGCGTAGCACGGGAGAAAAACCCTTCTACTGGTGACGGGGGACAGCCGTCATCGGCAGGCTGTCCGGGTAAGCGGCGGAGGTGAACTTCACGCGCACCGGCCGGCCCGGGACCGGGACCAGCCGCCAGCGCGCGGCCACCGTGGCCACCGTGATGACGATTTCGTGCTGGGCGAAGCGGTTTCCGATGCACTGCCGCCCGCCCGCGCCGAACGGGACGAACGCGCCCTTGGGCAGCCGCGCCACCCGCTCCGGTGCCCAGCGGCCGGGATCGAACCGGTCCGGGTCGGGGAACGACGCGGGATCGTGGTGCAGCGCGTGCGGGCTGACGATCACTTCGGCGCCCGCCGGGATCCGCGTGCCGCCGAGGTCGACCTCCTCGAGCGTCCGGCGCATCAGCATCCACAGCGGGTAACAGCGCAGCACCTCGTCGACGACCTGCCGGACGTAGGTCAGCCGCGCGATGTCGTCGATCGTGATCGGCCGGCCGCCCAGCACCTCGTCGACCTCGGCGTGCACCCGCGCCTCGACGTCGGGGTGCCGGCCGAGCTCGTGGAACGTCCAGGACAGCGCCAGCGCGGTCGTCTCGATGCCCGCGGTGAGCAGGGTGAGCACCTCGTCGCGGGCCTGCTCGTCGGTCATGCCGGCGAGCAGGAGCGTCGAAAGCAGGTCACCGCGGTCGACGCTTTCGGTGCGCCAGTCGCGGATGACCTCGACGACGATGTCCTGCATCCGCTTGATGGCTTCGTCGAACCGCCGGTTGCCGGGTATCGGCAGGTTTTCGACGAACTTCGGGGACAACGCGCGAATCATTCCCTGCTGGATGATGAGGTAAATGGACCGGCGGGCTTCTTCGACCGCGGCTTTCCCGATTTCGGTGGAGAACAGGGCCTCGCCGACGATCGTCACCGCGAGCCCCTGCAGGTCTTCGTCGAGCGGCCGCACTTCGCCCGGCCGCCACGAGTCGCTCAGCTCCACCGCTGCGCGTCGCATGATCTCGGCGTACGCGGCCAGCCGGTCGCGGTGGAACGCCGGCTGCATCAGCCGGCGTTGCCGGAGGTGGAAGTCGCCGTTCGAAAGCACCAAGCCATTTCCGACGAACGGCTTGAACTTGTCGAACATGGCGCCCTTGCGGAACTTCGGGCCGGCCGTGACCAGCACTTCGTGCGCCAGCCGGGGGCTGGTGACGAAGTACGCGGGCAGCGGGCCGAGGTGGACTTCGACGATTTCCCCGTGTTCGTGCAAAGAATCGGTGAATGCGGAGCGTTGACGCAGCAGTGCCGGAGTGTGCCCGAGAAAAGGCCACCGGCCCGGAGCCACCGGCACGGTCATGTGGACTCCTCGTTACGCCATTGTGTGGACTTCCCAACGAGACGGCCTACGGTAGGCGCGTCCGGCCGAACCGGACAGTGCCCGATCGGGTGGTGTGCGCTCACGCGGATGGCGCAGTCACCGGGCCACCGCGAATCGCTAAGCTCTTTCCGATCCGAAACGGCTGAGAAGGTGTTTTCCGTGACACGATCACCGGAATGGGTTCCATCGGGTGTCGATATCTCCGTGCCGAGCATGGCGCGCACTTACGACTTCATGCTCGGCGGCGGCCACAACTTCGCCGTCGATCGCGCGGTGGGCGAGCAGATCGAGCGCGCGATGCCCGGGCTGCGCGACGCGGCGCGCGTGAACCGCGCGTTCCTCGGGCGCGCGGTGCGGTTCCTGACCGGCCAGGGGGTCCGGCAGTTCCTCGACATCGGCTCCGGTATCCCCACGGTGGCGAACGTGCACGAGGTCGCGCAGGAGCAGGATCCCGGCTGCCGGGTGGTGTACGTCGACCGCGACCCGGTGGCGGTCGCGCACAGTGAACTCATCCTGTCCGGCAACGATCGTGCAGCGATCGTGCACGCCGACATGCGGGACCCGGAAAAGATCTTCGATGCGCCGTCGGTGCGCGGTTTGCTCGACTTCGAAAAGCCGGTCGGATTGATGATGCTGTTGATGCTGCATTGGGTCCCGGACGCGGATGATCCGCTCGACCTCGTCGCGCGCTACAGTTCGGTATTGGCGCCGGGAAGTTTTCTCGCGATCACCCATGTGACCGGCGACCACCAGGGCGAAAATCTCGGAGAAGCGACCGACGTGATCAAGGAAAGCCGCAGTCCCGACCAAGTGACACTGCGCTCGCACGCCCAGGTGTCCGAGCTGTTCACGGGGTACGAAATCGTCGAACCGGGGCTGGTCGGCTGCGGCGAATGGCGGCCGTCCGGACCGGCGGACATCGCCGCCGCGGCCGAGATGAACATGCTCGTTTACGCCGGAATCGGCCGCAAGAGCTGAGCGGACGCCGCGGATGCCGATGATCGAAGAAGTGCCGGAGCAGCCGGCGGGTCCCGACCCCGAACGGGCGCGGACCGTGCTCGCCCGGAAATGGGCGTACCTGCTCAGCGGCGTGACCGTCGTTTCGCTGAGCCGGGAGCTGCTCGGCGAAGAATTGCGCGGAATGCTCGACACGCTGGTCGACTCCCTGCGTGGCGCGTCCGCGGACACGGCACCCGCCGAGCGGATCGGCGCCCGGCTGGTCGGGCTCGGCTACGTCGGCGAGCCGGGCCTGCGGTGCACGCTCGACGTCCTCGGGAAGGGCCTGCCGAGGCTGCCCGAACTGCGGCCGGCGGACCGCTTCGCCGAGCCGATCGCGCTGACGCTGGGCGCGCTCTCCTGCGGCTTCCTGGTCGCGCACGAGCGCAGCGTCCTCGACCAGCAGGAGATCATGCACCTCGCGCTGCTCAAGGCGGTGCGGGACGCGCAGTGGAACCTCAAGCAGAGCGAAGCGCGTTTCGACGAGGTGGTGACGTCGTCCGCGAGCGGCATCGCGCTGGTCTCGCTCGACGGCCGGATCGTGCGCGCGAACGCCGCGCTCGCCGAGATGCTGGGGCACCCGGCCGGCGAGCTGGCCGGGACGCTGATGGACGACCACGTCCACCCGGAGTCCGTCGAGGCCTTCCGCGAGGGGATGACCGCGCTGGTCTGCGGCGGCAAGGAGCGGGTCCGGCAGTCCCAGCGGCTGCTGCGCAAGGACGGCGACGTCGCCCGCATCTCGCTCACCGCGTCGTTGCTGCGCGACGCCGAAGACCGGCCCGGCCACTTCGTCGTCGTGGTGGAGGACGGCACCGAGCTGATGCTGCTGCAGGGCGAACTGAGCCGCCAGGCGCTGCACGACGTGCTGACCGGCCTGCCGAACCGCCAGTACTTCGGCACGCACCTCGAGGCGGCGCTGCGGCGCGCCGACCCGGAATACGGCGTCACCCTCTTCCACGTCGACCTCGACGCGTACGGCATGGTCTGCAACAGTCTCGGCACCCGCGTCGGTGAGCAGCTGCTGGTGCACTTCGCCCAGCGGCTGAAGGCCGTCATGGCCCGCGAGCGGGCCATGATCGCGCGGTTCCACGCCGACGAGTTCGGCATCCTCGTCGAGAACTCGGCGACGACGCCGGACATCGACACCATCGTGCGCGCGATCAACGACGAGCTCGCCGAGCCGTTCTTCGTCGGCGGCCACGGGCTCGCGCTGTCGGCCAGCGCGGGCGTGGTGCACCGGCCGGCCAAGGGCATCGACCCGGCGGAACTGCTGCGCGCGGCCGAGCAGACGCTGCGGCGCGCCAAGGTGCGCCGGCGCGGTCAGTGGAAGGTGTTCGACCGGGACGCCGACGCCCAGGACCGGCGGACGCAGGCGCTGGCCGTCGGCATGGCCGGTGCCTGGGAGAACGGCGAGATCGGCGTGCGCTACCGGCCGCTGGCGCGGCTGGCCGACGGCGAGGTCGCCGGGTTCGAGGCCCGCCTGCACTGGGACCGGTCGGCCGAGGGGCCGCTGGGGCACGAACGCTGCGCGGAGCTCGCCGAGTCGACCGGGCTCGCGCTGCCGCTCGGGGACTGGCTGCTGCGCGCGGCGGGTAGGCAGGGCGAATGGTGGCGGCAGCGCGCGGGTTCCCGGCTGCCGGTGGTCGCCGGGCTCACCGGGCACCAGGTGTCCGACGACGCCCTCGGCACGCGCGTGACGCGGATGCTCGCGGACACCGGCCTGCCGCCGGACCAGCTGACGCTCGGCGTCCCGGTCGGCGCGTTGCCGGTGTCCGGGGTCGTCGAGAACGTCACCGCGCTCGCCGGTCTCGGGGTCCGCGTCATGCTCGACGAGTTCGGGCTCGGGGCCGGCGACCTGCGGGCCGTCGAGGACCTGCCGGTCGACATCGTCCGCGTCGACCGGCGGCTCACGCAGTGGCAGGCGTGGTCGGACTCGACGTTCCTGAGCGCGCTGGTGCCCCTCGTCCGGCAGGTCGGTGCCACGCTCGTCGTCGACGGGATCCACACCGAGGACCAGGCGAGCTGGTGGGGCACGGCCGGCGCGGAGCTGGGCACGGGCGACTACTTCGGGGTCGCGACGCCACCGGGCGAACTCGTCGGCACCTTCGCTTGAGCCGGCCACCGCGTCAGGCCGACGGCGGCCAGCACGATCACCATGCCGCCGACGACCCGGGGCGTCAGCGGCTCGCCGAGGACGACCGCGCCGAGCGCGACCGACACCACCGGGAGCAGGTAGCCGACGGTCGCGGCGGCCGTCGGGCCTTCCTCGGTCAGGACCCGGTAGTTGAGGTAGAAGGTGATGCCGGTCCCGAAGACGCCGAGGATCGTCACCGCCACCAGCGCGGTCAGGTTCAGGTGCGGCGCCACGCCGGACACGGGCAGGGCCAGCGCGGTCAACGCGGTCGCCGTCATCAGCTGGGCGGCCGACAGCGCGAGCGGTGCGCCGTCAGGTGGCAGTTTCCGGGCCATGTAGGCGAACGCGATCGCGTAGCTGAGCCCGGCCCCGAGCAGCGCGAGCGCGCCGCCGCTCAGCAGACCTGACTGCTGCCACGGCGCGAAGATCACCAGCACACCGGCGAACCCGACCCCCAGCCCCAGCAACCGGACCGGCCCGAGCCGGCGGTCCGTGCCGAGCGCGACGCCGATCAGCAGTGACCACAACGGTGTCGTGGCGTTCATGACGCCCGCGACACCGGAGTCCACCGTGCGTTCCCCGATCCCGAAGAGTGCGAACGGCAGGGCGTTGCAGAAGAACGCGGCGACGACCAGCCGGCCCCACGTCCGCCGGTCGCGCGGCAGGCGCTGGCCGGTGCCGAAGGCCATGGCCAGCAGCGTCACCGCGCCGAGCGCGCAGCGGACGAGCGTGAGGTGGACGGGGCTCAGCCCGGTCAAGGCCAGCTTGATCCACAGGAAACCCGACCCCCACAGCAAGGCCAGTACCGCGATGCGCACCCATCCAGTCACACCGTCCACGGTGCCGAAAATGATCTGTCAGGACAAGTGAAGAGTTCTGGAGTGATCTTTAAGGCCTGCTACAGCTTTCGGACGCCAGAGCCGGTCGCCGAACAAGGCCAGCGCCGCGGGCAGCAGCACGCCGCGCACGAGTGTCGCGTCGAGCAGGATCGCGAAGGCCATACCCAGGCCCAGCATCTTGTACTCGATCGCCGCGAGGCTCAGGAAGATGCTGAACACGCCGGTCATGATCAGGGCGGCGCTGGTCACGACGCCGGAGCTGCGTGCCGTCCCTTCGACGATCGCCTCGCGCGCCGAGCCGCCCGCGAGCCGTCGTTCGCGGATCCGGCTGAGGATGAAGACGTGGTAGTCCGTGCTCAGCCCGAACAGCAGCACGAACAGGAACATCGGCAGCCAGCCCAGCACGCCGCCGTAGGGCGTGAAGCCCAGTAGCGGTGCGAGAAAGCCGTCCTGGAAGACCAGCGTCAGTACGCCGTAGGCCGCGCCGACCGAGAGCAGGTTGAGCAGGATCGACACCGCCGGCACGGCGACCGACCGGAACACGACGAGCAGCAGCACGAACGCGAGCAGCAGGATGAACCCGAAGACGTACGGCGCTCGTTCCAGGACCTGCGCGGTGAAGTCGTGCGCTTCCGCGGTCCGGCCCGCGACGGCGAAGTGGACGCCGTCCAAACCGCCGATCGTCTGTGGCAGCAGGGTTTCCCGCAACGCCGTCAACGTCCGGTCGGCCGCTTCGTCGTTTCCGGTGCCGCCGAGCGGGATCCGCACGACGAGTGCGTCGTCCACCGGAACCACGACCGCCGGCTTCGGCGTTCCGACGGTGAGTTCGCCGATCGCCCGGCGGACCGCGGGCGTGTCGACCGGGCCGCGGTCGCTCCACAGGACGACGTGCGCGGGCATCGTCACGCCGGGAAACGCTTCCTGGACGCGCGCGGCCGCGTCGATCACCGGGACGCTGCGCGGCAGGCTTTCGGTCGGAGCCGGGTCCTGCAGCCGGATTCCGGCGGCGGGCAGAGCGAGCAGGACCAGCAGCCCGGCGGCGATCCCGCTCCACAGCGCGGGCCGCCGGGTGACGACGCCGGCCACCGCCGCCCAGAACCGCGAACGGGGGCCGCGCTTGCCCAGCCACGGGATCCGGAGACGGTCGACGCGGGTTCCGAGCAGTGAGAGCGTCGCGGGAAGCACGGTCACCGACGCCAGCACGGCGAGACCGACGACGAGGATCGTGCTCACGGTCAGGCCGCGGAGGTTGTCGAGCCCGGTGAAGAGCAGGCCGGTCACGCACAGCACGACGGTCAGTCCCGACACGACGATCACGTGCCCGGACGTCCGGGCGGCGATCCGCAGCGACTCCTCGACGCCGTGCCCGCGTTCTTCCCTGGCCCGGCGCAGGAAGAACAGGGAATAGTCGACGCCGACCGCCATGCCGATCAGCAACGTCATCGAGGAAGTGGCGCTGTTGACGGGAATCCAGTTGTCCACTGCGGACAGGAACCCGAAGGTCGCGAAGACCGTGGTGCCCGCAAGCAGCACCGGGACGGCGGCCGCGACCAGCGAGCCGAACACGGCCAGCAGGATCAGCAGGGTGAGCGGCAGCGAGCGCGTCTCGGACCGCTTGATGTCCTCCTTGATGCTCTGGTCGACCGCGCCGGACACGCTGAGGTCGCCCGCCTGCGCGAGCCGGGCGTCCGGGTGCCGGGCGGCGACTGTCGTGACGGCCGAGGCCGCCGTCGCGAGGTTTCGCCGGATCTCTTCGCCGGAGCCGAGGATCCGGAAGGTGACGAGGCCGGCGCGGCCGTCGGCGGAGACCTGGGCCGGGTCGTCGAGTGGGGAGCGGATGTCCGCGACCGCCCCGGACGCCGTCAACGTCGTCACCAGGTCGGTGACGACGGCGGTGGCGTCGCGGGGGACGAGGACGTTCTCCCAGAACGGTTCGCGGGAGTCCTGGCGGTCGAGGACGGCTTGGCCGGTCCCGGCGTCGCCGGCGGGGCTCGAGCGTGCGTCGGTGCCGGGGGCGAACGTGCCGATGACCCAGGAGAGCGCGACGAGCGCCAGCCAGCCGAAGATCGCGGCGGCGCGGTGGCGCAGCGACCAGTTCGTGACGCGTTCGACCACGGGGGTGCTTGCGGGCAGCATGAACTAAAGTCCTTCCGTGAAGGAGTGATCCGATGAGAGCTCGCCTTCGGGCGAGTGGGTGCTTCTTCTTCCTGGGCCGCCGAGTTGCCGCTCGGCGGTCCAGGGCCTCAGGTCAGTCGACCTCCTTGAGCACGTGTTCGATGGACCGCAGCCGGTCCTGGACGTCCCGCAGCTGCCGTTCGGTTTCTTCTTGCGTCCGCACGGCTTTCTCGGCGAGGCTCCGGTATTCCTCCTCGCGCGCGAGGGTGGCCTTGGCGCGCCAGGTCGAGGCCAGCTGCACGATCGCGATCGACAGCACGACGGTGATCAGGACGAAGACCCCGGTCACGCCGATGATCTCCTGCCACTGGTGCCAGTTCATGTGCGTCCCTCCTCGCCGTCCCCTTGGACGGATTCCGGTGTGGTCAGCGTCGGCGCGGCGGCCGCGATGGTTTCGGGCGTCAGGACGACGGAAAACGGCGTGAGCTCGTAGAACCGCAGCGTCTTCCCGTCTTCGCCGACCTCGAAGCTGGCCTCGACCAGTCCCGCGGCTTCGAGCTTGCGCAGGTGGACCTGCAGCAGCGCACGGCTGATCCGCAGCTCGCGCGCGAGCTTGCTGACGTAGGTGCGCTCGGCGCGCAGGGCGGCGACGATCCGCAGCCGGTGCGGGTTGCCGAGGGCACCCAGCAGCCGCAGCAGCTCGTCGCCGGTGGTCCACATGCCAACAAAAGTTAGCAGGTGGTGCGCCGAGGGGGTATCAGGGTGATCCCTGAGGGTTCGGGAAGGAGTCGGCCGCGGCTCGGTGGGAACTGCATCGGAAGCAAGCGGCGTGAGTCGGCGACCGGCTCTGCCGTCGACCACGCCAGGTATCGGCGCAAGCTGGGCTCAGCGCAAGGCTTTCAGGCGGCGGGTCAACGCCGAGGGGTCGAGGTTGGCCCTCGTCCCGGCGTCGTGGCCGTCGAGGTAGCCGCTGCCGGACAGCCGGCGGGGTGCGGCCGACCGCAGATCGCCGTACTCGGAGTCGAACGCGTGCTGCACCAGCTGCGCGCGGTCGCGGACCACCAGCTCGGCCGACCGCTTGCCGGGTGCCGCCGTGCGGACCGCTTCCTGCTCGGCGTGGGACAGCCGCTCGTGCACCGCGCGGGCGAAGCCGTGCAGCCACGTGCGCCGGTAGGCTGCGAGGGACTCGCCGGGGAAGAAGCCGTCCGGCCGGACGCGGGTCAGCTGCGTGCTCGCCTGCAGCAGCAGGCTGGTGAACAGCAGCTCGACCCGGCCGAGGTCGGACCGGTAGCCGAACACGGTGACGCTCTCGACCTTCTGGCCGTAGCGGTGCAGCAGCGTCCGGCAGCGCAGCGGATAGGCGACCGAGGTCAGCAGGCTCGCCTTGTCGCGGCTGTACGGGTCGTTCATCGGGATCTTGAGCGTCCCGATCTCGTCGGAGGTCGCCCCCGACTCGGCGAGCATCGCCTGGTCGATGCCGTAGCGCGCGACCAGCTCGGCGGCCTTCTTGTTGTAGGCCTCGGCCTCCGCCTCGGTGACCGCCGGGTCCTCGGCCTTGGCCAGCAGCTTGCGGATGCGCTCGAGCTGCGGGTCTGACTCGGTCATGGGAGGCAGGATATTCGATCAGGTGTTCGGACGCGTGCACCGGGTGCGCGTGTCGCCCGGCGACACGAGACCGGTTTCGTACGCCACGACCACCGCCTGCGCGCGGCTCGAAATGCCCAGCTTCGCCATCAGGCGGTTGAGGTGCGTCTTCACCGTGCGGAGTTCGACCTCGCCCGGCTCGGTGGAGAGGGGGGTTCCAACCCGAGGCAAGGGGGAGGGCTTTGGTGCGCTCTCTTCGCCGGGCTCTAACCGAGGTACGCGTCGAGCGTGACGGCCAGTGCCGCCTCCGGCGAAGGCGCGAAGCTCGCGCCGGCCAGGCCGCCCCACAGCCACAGCTGCGCGAGGCCGTGCAGCGCTGCCCACAGCGACGCCGCGACCAGCCGCAGGTCGGCGCCCGACCGCGCGAGCGGCGTCGGTACCGCCGCCACCAGCACGGCGAAGGTATCGAACACCGCGCTCGCCGCCGCCGAAAGCGCCGGGTCGTCCGCGTCGACGAGGTCGCGGCGGAACATTAGCTCGAACATCGCCGGGTTGGTCAGCGCGAAGTCGAGGTAGCTGTGGCAGGCGGCGGTGAGCCGCTCTCGCGGCGAGTTCCCCGGCAGTGTCTCCCGGCGGGCGAGGAGGTCGGCGTACCCGCGCGTCGCCACCGCGGACAGCAGTTCGGCGCGGCCGGAGAAGTGCCGCAGCGGGGCGCCGTGCGAAACGCCGGCGGCCTTCGCGATCCCGCGCAGCGTCACCGCGTCGACGCCTTCGCCGGCCAGCAGCTCGGACGCGGTGTCGATCAGGCGTTGCCGGGTGCCCATGCCTCGTCCCGGGTCATGGGGAGCAGGTCGGGGCGCTTCGGGAAGAAGCCGTCGCCGGGCTGGCGGCCGATCAGCCGGTTGCGGGTACGCGTCACGGCGACCGGCAGGACCTCGCGCAGCAGCCAGTGCACGTCGGCGCGCAGGCTGCCCGGCGCCGCGACGCCGGGCAGCGGATCGAGCCAGGCGGGATCGTGGCTGACGCCGAGCCGGCCGAGGACGTACGCGGCGAGCCGGCGGTGGCCGTGGGCGGAGAGGTGGAGCCGGTCGGCGCCGAAGTACCGCGAGTCGGTGACGGCCTGGTCGGGCCAGAGGTCGATGAGCAGCGCGCCGTAGCTGACGGCGGCTTCGCGGATGGCCTCGTTGAGCGCGACGATCCGCGGCCGCATCCGGCGACCGAGCGGCATCCGGTGGGAGATGTCGCTGAGGGTGAACGTGACGACGACGGGCGAGATTTCGGTGCAGGCCCGGATGGCGGCGTCGACCCGCCGCGCGACGGTCCGCGCGTCCCAGCCGCGGCTCATGACGTCGTTGCCGCCGCCGAAGAGCGCGACGAGATCGGGTTCGAGGCGCGTGGCGGCCGGAATCTGCTCGGGCACGATCTGGTCGAGCCGCCGCCCGCGCACGGCCAAGTTGGCGTAGCGGAAGCCCGGCTCGTCCTGCGCGAGGCGCGCCGCGACGAAGTCGGCCCAGCCCCGGTAGGCGCGCCGGTCCGGGTACGGGTCGTCGAGACCCTCGGCGCAGCTGTCGCCGAGGACGACGAAACGGTGGTGGCTCATGCCCGATCTCCGTAACCCGTGGTTCACCTGGTGGACACTGTCTATCAAACTTCTGTAGACGCTGTCTACATCGGCCCACCTGACATCTCGCCGACCTGTTTCGTCGGACTGGGTGAACCGACCGAACAGGGGAGAACGATGATCAAGATCGGAATCGTGCTGGGCAGCACCCGTCCCGGCCGCGTGGGGGACCAGGTGGCCCGCTGGGTCCACGACCGGGCGCGCCTCCGCGCCGACGCCGAGTTCGCGGTGATCGACCTGCGCGACCACCCGCTGCCCCACCTCGAAGAGCCGCCCGGCTTCTCGGGCCGCTACGAAGACGAACGCACCCGCGCCTGGGCCGCGACCGTCGCCGCCTGTGACGGGTTCGTCCTGGTCACGCCGGAGTACAACCACTCCGTTCCCGGCGTGCTCAAGAACGCCATGGACCACGTGCACGTCGAGTGGAACACCAAGGCCGCCGGGTTCGTCTCGTACGGGGGCGTCGGCGGTGCCCGCTCGGTCGAGCAGCTGCGGCTGGTCTGCGGGGCGCTGCAGCTGGCCGACGTGGCCCCGCAGGTCACCCTGCCCCTCGCGACCGAGTTCGAGAACCACACCGTCTTCGCGCCCGGCGAGTACCAGCTCACTGCCCTCGACACGCTGCTCGACCACGTCGTCGCCTGGAGCACCGCCCTCGCGCCGTTGCGCGGCGGCGACGCCGAAGCCGAGATCCGGGCGAAGCTAGGGCAGATCATCGAAGGGCTGCGGGCCAAGGATCTCGACGTCCTCAAGCGGGTCTACGCCGAGGATGTCGTGTCGTTCGACGTCGAGCCGCCGCTGCAGCACGTCGGGATCGACGCCAAGCTCGCGAACTGGGCCAAGGTGTTCACGTTCTTCGAGAAGGTGGACTACGAGCTGCGCGACCTGACCCTCACCGTGCGCGCCGACCTCGCCGTCGGGCACGGCTTCGGCCGGGTCAGCGGCATCCTGCGCGACGGGACGGCGGTCGACGGGATGTGGGTCCGGGCCACCTTCTGCCTCCGGAAGCGCGACGGCGCCTGGGTGATCGTCCACGACCAGGCGTCGGTGCCGTTCGACATGGCGACCGGCCGGGGCGTGACCGACCTGACGCCCTGACGCCTCACTGGTGGACGTTAGGGGAGGACAGGCGTACACGTCTTGTCTGCACCCCGGGCCTGCCAGGTCACTGCCGAGCTGACCACGTCACCCTGCCGG